>JAFTTD010000257.1 GCA_017466965.1 Bacteroidaceae bacterium | reverse complement strand
TCCTGAACTCCCGAACTCCTCAACTCCTTTTGTTACAAGGTAAGCAACTCAAAAACTTCAGAACTCAAAAACTTAAAAACTAAAATGGAACAAACAAAAATATTAATTACCGGAGCAAGCGGATTTATAGGCAGTTTCCTTTGCGAAGAGGCACTACGCCGCCGCATGAGCGTCTGGGCAGGAATGAGACGCGGTTCAAAAAGGAAATGGCTGCAAAGCGAATGGCTGAAATTTGCGACTCTTGACATGGAAGATGAAGAAAGCCTTGAAAAACAGCTTACCGACTTCAAAAACAAATACGGAAAGTGGGACATCATCATCCATGCAGCAGGAGCAACAAAATGCCTTCACAAAGAGGAGTTCGAACGAGCTAATTACCATTGCACCTACAATCTTGTTGAGACTTTGCGCAAGCTCGACATGGTGCCACAGCAGTTCATCTACGTCAGCAGCCTCAGCGTATTGGGGCCACTAAGGGAAAGCGCCATAAAGCCCCACGATGTAGAACTTCTCAACGGTGCAGAAGAAGACGTTGAGTTCATAAGCCGATACACTGTCAGAAAATCAGTATATACACCTATGACAGAGGCTGATGAGCCTATGCCCAACACAGCATACGGAAAGAGCAAAATAAAGAGCGAAGAATACCTGAAATCGCTTGGCAAAGAATTCCCAACCGTCATATTCAGACCTACAGGAGTATATGGCCCACGCGAACGCGACTATTTCCTTATGGCAAAAAGCATTAAGTCGCACATTGACTTTGCCGTAGGCTTCAAACCGCAAGAGATAACATTCGTTTATGTAAAAGACCTTGTCGGAGCCATCTTCGCCGCAACAGACCGCAGAATCACAGGACGCACATATTTTGTCACAGACGGATATGTATATACAAGTCGTGCTTTCAGCGACCTCGTGCAGCGAGAACTTGGCATATCAGGGGTTATGCACATCAAGGCACCGCTATGGGTGCTGAAAGGCGTCTCCGCCATATCAGAACTTTTGTCACGCTTCACTGGCAAACCGTCAACACTGAACGCCGACAAATACAAAATAATGAAACAGCGCAACTGGCAGTGCGACATCACTCCCATGATGCGAGAATTAGGATACGTTCCACAATGGAACCTGGAACGCGGAGTAGAAGAAACAATAAGTTGGTATAAAAAAGAAAAATGGCTATAAAAGATTTAATCGTAAAAAAGAACGAATCAGGCCTGTCAAGCGTTGAAATGCTGACCATAGCCTATTCACTATTGACATCAGTACTCATCGCCATCCACTGGAACGGTCTCCCCAATCCTGTCGGCATGATAACCCTTCGCGCCATAGCATTAGGCGCTATTGCAGTTACAAACCTGATATACCGCATCTACCCATGCAAGCTCGGAATAGTGCTGCGCTGCGTACCGATGCTACTGCTGCTCATCCAATGGTATCCTGAAACATACGAGTTCTGCAGTCAATATCCATATCTTGACCACCTGTTCGCACAGGCCGACCAGACACTATTCGGATGCCAGCCGGCATTTGAGTTCCGCAAACTTCTGAGCACAACATTCTGGAGCGAAGCCTTCAATATGGGCTACTATGCATACTACTACATGATGGTGCTCACAGTACTCTTCTATCTCTTCTTCCGCTATAGCGACTACGAAAAGGCAAGTTTCATATTCCTCGGATCCTTCTTCGTGTTCTATCTCATCTACGACCTTCTCCCTGTGGCAGGACCGCAGTATTATTTCTGCGCCGTAGGCACCGAAGCCGCACAGACAGGCATCTTCCCTGAGATAGGATACTATTTTCAGACAAACACCGAAATGCTCAAGCCGGAAATAAAAGGCATATTCAGCCAACTTGTGGTAGGAGCGCAAGAAGTGGGCGAACGCCCTACGGCAGCCTTCCCGAGCAGCCATGTAGGCATGAGCACTGTCACAATGATGCTTGCTTGGCAGACACGCAACAAGTGGCTCTTCTGGGTGATGGTACCTTTCTATCTTCTGCTCTGCTGTGCCACAGTATATATCCAGGCGCACTACCTTGTCGATTCCATAGCAGGATTCTTCTCTGCCATCATCATCTTCATAGCAATGGACAAGGCATATCCTTTGGCAAAGAGAGCATTCAGACTGAAGGATTAGCCATAATACATATAATCAAGAGTTTGATGAGTTTTGTTTAAAACAGGACAAACCATGACGAAAAAAGAAACTAAGCTCAGCCGAAGAACATAAAAACCATCAAAAAAAAGTGCGTGATGGTGCAGTCTTTTTTTCTGTTGTAGGACTATATAGATATAGACGTATGTTTACGATGGAGATAACAAGGCTGATAGAACGATGCAAACAGGGGGACGCAGATGCCCTCGGAGAACTATACAAGGCATATGCCCAAAGGATGAGGGGCATATGCCGACGCTATATCAGCGATGAGCAGACGGTGGACGATGTGTTGCACGATGCCTTTGTAATTATCTTCACTTCGTTTGACCGTTTGCGAGACAATAGAATAGCTGAGTCGTGGATGATGTCGATAACGAGAAACGTAGCATCGAAATACAAAGACCATCAGAAAAATCATTCCTTTGTTCCTTTGGAGGTGGTTGAGTCATTAGAGGCTCACAATGAAGAAATTACCGTAAAAGGTGTTCCTTTAGAAGAAGTATTGAAATTGATAGACAAGTTGCCAGAAGGATATGGCAAGGTGTTCCGACTCTCAGTGTTTAAAGGAATGAAACACAAGGAGATTGCCAACATGTTAGGCATAGAGCCACATTCCTCTTCATCGCAACTAACAAGAGCAAAGAAAATGCTCCGCAAGTTACTGGCGCAGTACTGGATGCTGTGGACGCTGCCATTGTTGCTGCCCGTAGCGTTCTATACCTATATGTTAAACAGACGCATAGAGACAGTTCAACCCATAACAACACTGCACAGCAAACGAACTGAGACCAAGAAATCAACAAGTTCTAAAATCCCCTGTGATTCCATAACAACGACTCCGCAAATAGCCATTGTGCCCGTCCATCAAATGTCAACAGACTCCGTTAGTCCATTAGATACTATCCTGCATCCGATAGAGCGAGACGAACAAACAGACACCATGCACACTGAACGTCCACTACCAAATGTCAGACTCTACGACAATATACAGATAGCAGAGGCTTCAGACACACTACCAAACACAAACGACATTACGCCTGTGAAAAAGAAGTCACCGTTGAGTACGATGCTGGCCTACGCTGGCCTACGCTCAAACGGCACATCCGTCATCGACAATTTCTTGACCGTCGTTGACTATGCATCTGGCGACCATACCCGCAGCATACGCATCTATAACTGGGGTGAGTACATAGACTATGTGAATAACTATGCCAGCGAGATGGACAGCGTGGATGCCATGAACATGAAGCGTATAGCCATGACCAATGCAAGCCATCCAAACGCCCCCGTATCAGAAAGAAAGTACCACGAACGTCCACGCACCTTTGAACTTTCGTTGAGTTATCCCATATCTAAGCGGTGGAATCTGACCAGCGGAATTAGTTACTCACGCATGAAGTCCACCTTTGAGAGTGATGACGGAAATATGCTCACTCGCCGCACCCAGAAACTCCACTATGTCGGTCTGCCACTGAAACTGACATATACGCTATTGGAAAAGAACCGTTGGCAGTTGTACGCATCTGGCGGTGTAGGCCTTGACATTCCTGTGAGTGGCAAGGAAACAACACAATACATCTATATCGGCCAGTATCAGCCAGAACATGCCGACTCGTTGATTTTGCCGACATCCCACGCCAAAGTAAAAGCCCCTTGGCAATGTTCGGTGAATATAGGTGCTGGTGTGCAATACCAGTTGTTGCCCCACGTCAACGTCTATTTCGAACCACGCCTACAATACTACATCCCCACTGGTAGCCCGGTAGAAACCTACCGCACAGAGCATCCGTTTGACCTCTCGCTGCCCTTCGGCATCAGATTTACGTGGTAACCGGTGCTATCTTTTTGCTAAACGTATAAAATATGGGCATGTCATTGACAGTGTTCATTGAGAAACCGCCCTGCCAGTCACTACAGGAACTTGATGCACTTATAGGCCAGCAGCGACTTTATGGTTCACCTGCCGCTATGGCAAAGAGAACATTCTGACTGAAAGATTATACCGGCGCACTGGAAACAAAATTCTTCTGCGCTGAAAGTTCATTTCTTCTGCGCTGGAGTTCAAATGCCTCTGCGCTGGAATTTCAACACTTTTTCGCCAAAAACAGGTTTATATTCAATCCGTCTATAGAACAGCCAAAAGCAAGATTCTAAGGACACAAAAAAGCGTAAGAGCGTGTCAAACTAAATGATAGGATATATCACATTGACACGCCCTTACGCTTTTGCGATATTTTATTTTTTAGGGCAATACAGACATCATGTCCGTCACTTCACCGCAACCTTCTTCTTACCCACCATATATACACCCTTAGCGAGTCCGGTTACGGTGTTCACTCCTTCATTCAGGCGCATTATTCTTACAAGTCTGCCGTCAGAACTATAAAGGCCTATGTTCTGAGCTTCTGAAGAATGTATATACAATACGCCATCACGACTCTCAACTTCCAGTCCTTCGAAGAGTCTGTCGTACAGGCGCTGAATGTCAGTAGCCGTACCATTTCCGCCAATGACGAAGTGCGTCTTTGCATTGGCTGGTTTTGACTCTACAGAAGCGTATGCCTCAAAAGGCTTCACTTCACGGAGTCCGGAAACAAAGGCGCTGCCCGGAAGCATATCGTTATACGACATCTCATTCAATGCATACACAGAGAAGTCACGCACCTCGCCCTCGTATGAAGGCACAAGGTCAAACTCACTGCCCTCAGCCTTAACAGCCTCAACGGTTGGCTTCACAGCCACTCCACCTGCCGATTCAGCACAGAACATCACGTTTCCGCTGATATTCTCATCGTCACCATACACCTCGCTGTTCGGCATAACAAGGATATAAGGAACATTTGCCTTCATCTCTGTTGCCACAACGAAACCGTTGCCTGTCATCTGCGCCAGCATGAATGGTCTTGCGCCAACATTTCCGCTATTGAAAGGAGCTATCTCGCCCGCCTCTTCACTCAAGAACGACTGCACATCGAACGGAAGGACTATGCTCTCCCATCCGCCCGACTCGTGAGGCACTGTCACCTTGTCGAAATGACGGGTATATGAAATCTTCTTAGCCGTAAAGCCTGTTGTTATCTGCAGAGGAAGAGCGTCTGTCAGGAGAATATCTTCTGCCACTCCATCCCTCACGACATTGCCATCATAGTCGCAAGCCGTTTCAGCAGTGATATAGAGAATCATGTTGGTAGCAGCATCCGGATTCACAAATACAGATTTGCTGAATGACATAGTGCTGTTCCAGTAGAGTTCTCTGAGTGTTTCTGAATTGACAACACCGTTGCCGCATGTTCCGTACTGTGGTAATGACAACCAGCGCAAGTTTTTCATGTCATCAAACATGCCGTCACCCACGATGCCGTCCTCTGTCTTCTTGCCATCCACATAATCATCTCCACCCGCAACAATATTCGAATACTTTATATCAAGACGCTCCAGTCCGGAAATACTGCGTATCTGACGAATGTCAGAGCCGTCAAGACTTCCAGACACCGTAAGAGACTTTACATTCTGTATCTCATCAAGCACATACTTCATTGTACCGGCAATGTTGTCTAATTCAACATTTTCTGTTCCACCTGTAACCCTCTCACTGATTCTATGGAACTTGTTCCAACCATTTGCGTTACTATATGCCGCTGATGCTCCTGAAGGTATTATCAGTGCTACATCCTCATATTGCGCTTCTTCAAATGTATTATTGCTCAACAATGCCGGTGTTGCATTTTTCACATTCAAAACCTTAAGATTAGGGCATTCATGGAACACAGCGTCCTGAATTTCATTCACACTGCTTGGTATTTCAATATATTCTAAATACGTACAGCCACGGAATGATTCATACAACAATCCTTTCACGCCTTCTGGTATCACTGTGTTCTTACATCCTATTACCAACCAGTTTTCAGCATTTATTATTGCGTTGCAATTATCAGGGCTGCTATATACAGGATTCTCAGGGTCAACCTTAATAGTTTCCAATCCGGAACACCCGGTGAAACAAGATGCATCAATATCTGTTATACCGGCAGATATGCGTATTGATTTCAATTGGGTGCAATTGCTGAATGTAGCGCTTTCCAGTTTTTTCAAGTTCTGCGGCAAAGTTATTTCAGACAGTTTTGTATGTGAAAAAGCACTTGCATCTATTCGTGTTATTTCGTCCGACAATTCTATTGCCGTAAGTCCAGAACTTATAAAAGCTTCCTTACCTATATAAGAAATTCCATATCCTGCCGCATTGACACCACCGGAGACCTTTACCGTATTGAGATAAATGCAAGTAGTAAAAGCATTATCACCTATACCTATCACATAGAAATCATCACCATCATAATTTACTTCCAAAGGTATTACGACATCTCCTTTATATCGTTCCAAGTCCCTGAAATCATCTCCATTGTAAGTTACCTCTACAGTCTTGTCCTTTGCAGATACAATCTTATAGTAGATACCATCCGTCTCAAACTTGTCTCCATCCTTAATTTCACCTTCTCCCTCTTCACGGATAGTAGCAAAATTCTTCCACACGTCTGCTGACTGATATGCAGACTTTGCACCTACAGGAACAGTAAGGACAGTCGTTTCGTAAGTATCGAAAGAAGTATTGTATACAGTTGGTGGAGTTATCTGCTTAATATTTATTGAAGCCAAACCAGAACAGCCATAGAATGCTTCACCTCCTATGCTTGTTACACTCTCTGGGAGTTCAATAGAAGTCAAGCCTAAACAACCATAGAATGAAACTTCACCAATACTTGTCACACTTGAAGGAATGGTTGTCGTCTTGCATCCCAGAATAAGATTATTCGTTTTCGTTTCTATTATAGCGTTACAGTTTTCTCTCGAGTCATATACTTCGTTCCCTTCTGCCACAACAACTGACTCAAGACTATAACAATAGCCGAATGCACGTGTACCTATGCTTGTTACCTTTGCTGGGATTTCAATGGATGTCAAGCCTGAACAGCTATGAAATGCAAAACCACCTATGCTCGTAACACTTGACGGAATAACAATAGATGTCAATCCTTTACACAATCCTGTATTTGCAACCAGTTATTACTCAATATTTTGTGCGTAATAAGTCAGAAATATGTCATAGACCTTTAAGGGTGCATTCTAAAGGGTGAAGATTTAACGATTTTATTGATTTGAGCCTGTTTTGAGGTGTCAATAATCGGTA
>JAFTTD010000024.1 GCA_017466965.1 Bacteroidaceae bacterium | reverse complement strand
CAACTTTCTTATATTACTTTGGCCTTGACCATGCTGGCCTTTGTGCAATGATTGACATTGACAACGACAAGGAAATAATCTTTGGCAATGAACTGACTATCGATGACATTGTATGGATGGGCACACAACCTACACTTGCAGAAAGAAGTGCAGAAGTGGGAATATCAGAAACTAAGCCTTTGTGCAAAATGGCTGACTACATAAATGAGGCTAAACAAAAGGGACAGAAAATTCATCATTTACCACCTTACAGAGGTGATCACAAGCTGATGTTCCAGGAACTTCTGGGCATAGCACCATCTCAGCAGGCAAGTTCTTCTTCTGTAGAATTCATAACAGCCGTTGCAGAGATGCGTAACCACAAGTCTGAAGAAGAAATAGCAATGATAGAAGAGGCTGTTGACATTTCAATTGACATGCACGTTAATGCTATGCAAATAGTGCGCCCTGGCATGAAAGAATATGAAATTGCAGCTGCTGTCACTCAAGTGGCTCAAAGCAACGGAGGCGACCTTTCATTCCCAGTGATTGCAACCATTAACGGACAAACTCTACACAACCACAACCACTCAAACACTATATATGAGGGACAGATGCTCCTACTTGATGCCGGAGCTGAAAATGCTATGCATTATAGTGGTGACTTATCATCTACCATGCCTGTTGGACAGCATTTTACTGAACGCCAGAAAACAATATACAACATACTGCTTGGCGCTCATCAGGCTGCTGCCGCTGCACTTAAACCAGGCGTTGACTTCAGAGAAATTCATATCCTTGCTGCAACTAAAATATGCGAAGGACTTAAAGGATTAGGACTCGTGAAGGGCAATCCTGAAGAAATTGCACGTACAGGAGCATACGCAATCTTCTTCCCTTGCGGATTAGGCCATCTTATGGGATTGGATGTTCACGACATGGAAAACCTTGGAGAAGTATATGTTGGTTATGGAGGCAAGCCAAAGAGCACTCAATTTGGTTTTAAATCAGTACGTCTCGGACGTCCATTGGAACCAGGATTTGTTCTCACAGTTGAGCCAGGTATATATTTCATTCCTGAACTTATTGACAAATGGAGAGCAGAAAAGCAATATACAGATTTCTTATGCTATGACGAGATTGACAAATGGAGAGATTTCAGCGGAATACGTAATGAGGAAGACTATTTGATAACAGCTGATGGTGCTCGCAGACTTGGAACAAAGGTTAAGCCAATGACAATTGAAGAAGTAGAGTCACAAAAGAGCCTTTGATACAAGCTATCTAAATAAAACAATCAAACTTCTGCAAGTTGAAGGAGTTATAAATAAGAAGTTAAGTTGACTTCTAAAACGTAAAGCAACGTCGTTATTACTCCTTTCTTTAAGTAGAACTTGCGAAATTATAATATAACAAAATAAGGGGTGCATTTCAAAATACACTCCTTATTTGATTTTCATAAAAAAAACAATTTACAAAAGATGATTATATATTTCATTCGACATACTTCTGTTGATGTTCCTAAAGGAATTTGCTACGGCAGAACGGATGTTCCACTTGCAGCAACATTCAAAGAAGAAGCCACAAATGTTGCAAAACAAATAAAAGGAATAGAATTTGACGCTGTATATTCAAGTCCGTTGTCAAGAGCCTTAAAACTTGCAGACTTCTGTGGATTTGAGGAACCCATTGTAGATGCAAGAATATCTGAATTCAACTTTGGAGAATGGGAAATGAAAAGTTTTGATTCTTTATATAATGAAGACCCTCGATTCAGAATCTGGTGTGAAGGCAACTATATAAAAACATCTGCTCCAGGAGGCGAATCATTCGCAGATCAAATGGCTCGTTTTGAAAAATTCATTCAAGAGAAAAAAGAACAAGGCAATAAGACAATTGCGGCTTTTTGTCATGGAGGAATACTTGCTTGCGCATTGATTTATTCTGGCAAAGCAACTGCTGACAAAGCGTTTGACTCCGTCCCGCCGTATGGAAGCGTTATTTCTATTGAGGTATAATTATCTTTATACAGCACAAAAATTTACTTATTTCTATACTTCTAAATAAGTAAATCCACACATTTATAAAAAGAAAGGATATTCAGTTTTGTGTACCGAATATCCTTTCTTTTTTTAATAAAATCACTTTATATCCAAAGCTTTCTTTGCAAACTCAAGCAGATATTTAGCAGTTCCTTCAATGCCAAGAACGGAACTGTTTATACAAATATCGTATGCACGAGCATCACCCCAATTTGTTTCACAATAGAAATCATGGTATTGGCTACGCTGATTGTCTATCTTATCAATGATTTCACTGGCGTGTTCCTTACTAATTATATCACGATCACTCACAAATTTCACTCTATCTTCATAATTACCTCGATCAAAGATGTTAAGATGACGAGGGTGTGAACGTAATATATAGTCGGCACAACGACCAACAATTATACAATCCTCTGTTTCTGCTTTATTAAGAATTATTTCTGTCTGAACTTGAAAAAGAGATTCATTGCTTACACTATT
>JAFTTD010000256.1 GCA_017466965.1 Bacteroidaceae bacterium | reverse complement strand
TAGTTTCCGCTCAGGTGCATGAATGCGAAAAGTCTCAGCAGACCGTCATAATAGGCATCAAAGTAGCCGTCGTTGTATGGCTCGTGCTTTGATTCCCACAAATGATGAATGAACTCAATGTTGCGGCTGTGTGAAGAAGCCAGCGAAGCAGCGGCAAGTGTTGAAACAAGTCCTATGGAGTGGCGCAGTTTTGTTTTTCCGCCAGCATCAAGTATGCGGTCGGGAATTGTGCCGTCAACATTGAACTGGTCAACGAATGTTTCAAGTCCCTGATTATAGAAGAATGCCTGTATCTTGTTTGCGTAATTCTGCTGCCATTCCTTGTCAGCGCATTGCCAGGAGTAGTCCATGGCTATGTTCATAGGCACTCTCCATGAATCGAATCGGAATGCATCGCCTATGATGGCTTTGCTGCCCAGCAGTGTGCCGTCGTAATTGTTGTAGTCGGGAGTCAGTCCTGTGGCAGGATGTACGGTGCGATGAAGATACTCGCGACTTTCTATAGCACATTCTCTCCAATAGTCTGCTCTGCCGTCGTTCGCCCAGCGTGCCCATACTTCATAAAAAGCCGGTACATGATATGAAGGGTCGGTGAAACTGTTTCCCCATGATGAAGGAACAAAGTTGATGAGTTTTCTCTGTCTGTTTATGAACGGAGTGGCTTGTCCCTCGTCCGGCTTCTCCATAGCGCAGTTCAGAATGTTCTGTGCCTCGGCAAGATAGTTTATTCCAGTGTCGTTGCCCCAACGGTTAGAAGCGAAGATGAGTGCAGTGACATAGTAAAGTTCACCGTCCGAAGCCGGTCCCTGCGAGTTGCGTGTGCCGTCAGTCTTGCAGCTCCATGCGAAATATCCCTTCAGCGGACCGCTCTGGTGTTGCATGTATTTCTTGCCCCAGCGCCACAGGCGGTCGAATATCTCTTTTTTGTCGAACTGAACGGCAATCATCATTCCGTATGACATGCCTTCGGTGCGAACGTCATGATTCTTTATGTCGCTGATGTATGCCATAGAATCGCCTACTTCAAAATACACCTTGTCTGGTCCGTAGAACACTCCGTTGAATACTTCCTTCAGTTTCTTTTCTACGGCCTTGGGCGAATAGCCTGCTTCTACGAATAGGTTACGGTATTGTCCTGATTCGAAAGCGCCTGAGGTCCATGGCGTCAGTGGACTATGGTCGGCAAAAGTGATCCAGTCGATCTCTACATCCTTGCCGGCTGTTAGCTTTATAGATATGTCGCCCACACCGTTTTTCTTTACTTTTACAGATGCGCTTATCATTTGCCAGTCAGAACTTTTCGCCACTTTTGCTTTAGCTACCACTTTGCCGTCAATGCTCAAATCTAATTTTCCGCTGTTTTCTGAGCGAACCTTAAACCACACCTTTGACGGACATTCTTTGCCGAAGTCAATGCGGTTGTAGGTTGCTGCTGCACCGGCATCCTTCAGAATCAGTTTCCATCCCTCAAATTTGTTTGAAACGTCAACGTATTCTATTGCCGCATTATCTTTTGTGATACTGCTGTAGCGGTCTATCTGCACAATAGAACGTGCATCTGTTATGCCTACACCTCTCAGTGTAGGAGTGACTTTCTGTATGGTTCCGTCTTCGTTGAAGAACAGTGAATCTATACGGCTTGAACGGTTCTTGTCAAACTCCGGCGAGTAGTCGTTATGATGATAGAACAGATACCACTGCCCTTTGTATTCCACTATAGAATGATGATTAGTCCAGCATCCCACAGGCGACTCATCCATTATAACACCCTTGAAGTCCCACGGTCCCGTTGGGGTAGGGCCCATGGCGTATGCCAGAGCCTCCACATTCTTTCTGACCCATGGGAATGTCAGATAATACTCTCCCTTGCGCTCAAACACGAAAGGACCTTCCTTGAATCCGTTTGGCAGTCCTTGAATAACCTCGGGCTTTGACTTCAGGCTTGTCATGTTGTTGTCAAGACGTGCCATGGTAAGTCCCTGTCCTGCTGACCCCGACCAGTATATGTATGACTCACCGTCCTTGTCAATGAACACGCATGGGTCAATGCCGCCAATCCCCTCAATAGGCTTTGCCATAGGTGTGAACGGACCGGCAGGATGCTTGGCTGTTGCTACGCCCACACCGTAACCTCCACGTCCTTCGCCTTTGGCAATGGCAGGAAAATAGAAATAATAAGTTCCGTCCTTCTCAACACAGTCGGGAGCCCACATAGAGAATGTCTGTGAATTTACCCATTCCACATTTTCCTGACTAAGAATCATGCCGTGGTCAGTCCAGTCGGTCAGATTATCTGACGAGAACACATGATAGTCCTCCATGCAGAACCAAGTGTTCTGCTTGTCATGAGGATGCCTGATGTCATGAGAAGGATAGATGTACATTCGTCCGTCAAATACTCGTGCCGTAGGGTCGGCAGTGAACTGTCCCGTGATAATCGGATTCTGAGCCGATACAGATATGCTCAACACAAGCGAAAGCATACTGATGATGATGCAGAATGTCTTTTTCATATACGCTGTTTTACATTACAAAGGTTATTAATGGCAAATATATGAAAAAGACTTAAATAACAAGCGTTTTTAAGTTAAGAAGTTGAGATAAGGAGTTAAAAGGAGTTAAGTTTTTAATTATGAATTATGAATTAGGATAGTCTGCCTTATAACCTTATAACCTAAAAACCTTATAACCTTAAAAAGGAGTTAAGAAGTTAAGAAGTTAAGGAGTTAAAGGGAGTTAAAAAGGGACAAATGCATAGGGTGGCATTGCCTACCTTACAACCTC
>JAFTTD010000255.1 GCA_017466965.1 Bacteroidaceae bacterium | reverse complement strand
GTAATGCAGAATAATAGCATTACCCTTAATTTAAGGTTGTGAACTTATAAGGTTGTAAGGTCAACAAATTAAAAACTTAGCAACTCAAAAACATAAAAACTAAAATGAGATTATAAGGTAGGATATAACGCCCTGTGCATTCGTCCCCTTTTAACTCCCATATTTTAACTCCCCCTTTTAACTCCTTTAACTTCTTTAACTTCTTAACTCCTTAACTACTTAACTCCTTCCCTTCCTGTTTCTCGGGTGATACAATATTATTTCCTCGCGCAGTCTTGATGTGTCCATGTGCGTATATATTTCAGTCGTGCCCACAGACTCATGCCCCAACATAGCTTGGATAGCGCGTAAGTTTGCCCCACCTTCAAGCAAACACGTAGCAAAGCTATGACGGAAAGTATGCGGACTTACAGTTTTCTTTATTCCAGTTATCTCAACCAATTCTTTTATAAAATGGAAAACCATAATCCTTGAAAGCCCTTTACAACGGCGCTTGCTGACAAAAACATAATCACTGTATTCAGGCTTGATGTCAATCTGATTGCGTTCTATGAAATAAAGAGCTAAATCCTTTATTGCCTTATGCGAAATAGGAACAAGACGTTGCTTTGACCCTTTACCCATCACTCTGATGAATCCTTCGTCTAAATAAAGATCCTGCATCCTCAGATTACACAGTTCGCTCACTCTGAGTCCACAACTGAACAAAACTTCAATTATAGCCTTATTCCGTTGACCCTCAGGAGAAGAAAGATCTATTGCATTTTCAATCATATCTACCTCTTCCACAGTCAACACATCCGGCAAATGCCTCGCCTGCTTAGGAAAATCCAACAATTCTGTAGGATCTGCATTTATGAGGTCTTCAATAAACAAGAAATGATAAAAGCTTCTAACCCCAGACAGTATTCGAGAAAGCGAACTGGAATGAATCCCTACATCAATCATGGCAGCAGAAAAACGGTGAAGGACATCAAGCCTTACATCAAAAGGCCCGACTCCTTCACCGTCTATAAATGTCAGGAATTTATCTAAGTCCCTCAAATAAGCATCAAGAGTATTAGCAGAAAAAGCACGTTCCAATTTCAAATACTGATAATAGCGCTTACGAATTTTTTCAAACTCCTGGTCCATTGCTGATTTAAGCTTTTAAGTCTGATTTAAGTTTTTGAGTTCGTAAGCCTCCATAATTCATAATTAAATAACTCCTAAACTCCCAAAATGAGGTTATAAAGTTGTAAGATAAGCAATGTCATCCTGTGGTATCGTCTGAACTTCTGAACTCCAGAACTTCTGAACTCCGGATATATAATTTACATAGTATAGTCCCTTTTTAACTCCTTTTTTTACTCCCTCTAACTACTTAACTCCCTTTAACTTCCTAACTCCTCCTTATTCCCCTCGCTCAATTAACCAGTTTTTTAACAGCTTCATCAATATCCTCAAATCTGAATTCATTAACAACAGACTGCATAAGCGTTTCTATTCTGTCATTACATAGATTTCCTATACTACCCTCATGTATATGACATATATTTTTCATCGGAATGAAATTACCTGCCTCAATGTCTAGCCCCACTTTCTTGTATGCATCCCTGAACGGCATTCCCTCTCGAGCAAGACGGTTTACTTCTTCAACAGAGAACATCAAATCATAAATGCTGTTGTCAAGAATATTCTCGTTGACCTTCATTTTTCCAATAATATATGTCGCCATCTGCAGACAGTCTTTCAGATCATCGAAAGCAGGCAGAAAAACCTCTTTTATAATCTGAAGATCACGGAAATATCCGCTAGGCAAATTATTCATTATCATTGTAACAGTATAAGGCAACGATTGTATTTTGTTACATTTGGCTCTTGTCAATTCAAATACATCAGGATTCTTCTTATGAGGCATAATGCTTGAACCTGTAGTACAATCATCAGGCAGTTTCACGAACCCGAAGTTCTGGCTGTTGAACATACATGCGTCAAATGCCATCTTAGCTATGGTTCCTGCAATGCTTGACATTGAGAATGCCACATTGCGTTCTGTCTTGCCACGACCCATCTGGGCATAAACAACATTGTAGTCCATAGAGTCGAACCCGAGCAAATCTGTTGTCATCTGCCTGTCAAGTGGAAACGAAGAACCATATCCGGCAGCAGACCCAAGCGGATTGCGATTTGTGATGCGCCATGCCGCCAACATATACTGCATGTCATCCACTAAGCTTTCAGCGTATGCTCCAAACCATAAGCCGAAACTTGATGGCATTGCCACTTGCAAATGCGTATATCCTGGCATCAAGACATCCTTATACTTATTGCTCTGCTTGATAAGTTCTTCAAACAACCCCACTACAAGTTGCACCAATTCACGAATGCGGTCACGGGTGAACAGTTTCAAGTCAACAAGCACCTGGTCGTTGCGCGAACGCCCACTGTGTATTTTCTTACCCACATCACCAAGCTTTCTTGTAAGCATCAGCTCCACTTGAGAATGAACATCTTCAACACCTTCTTCTATTACAAACTCGCCATTCTCCGCAAGTGTATAAATCGCACGAAGCTCTTCAAGAAGCACACCAAGCTCATCCTTCTCAAGAAGTCCAATGCTCTCAAGCATTGTGATATGCGCCATTGAACCAAGCACATCATACTTGGCTAAATAAAGGTCCATCTCACGGTCACGACCAACGGTGAAACGTTCTATTTCATCCGTCATGCTCGCATTTTTAGTCCAAAGCTTATCTGCCATTTTATTATTCCTCCCTGCTATTAGTCATTATAAGGAATAGCAGCCAACACATCTGCAAGTTTCTCTATTCCTTCCTTAAGCGGTTTTTCCACCATTCCTTTAATAAACATATTAAGACTCGCATCAACAGTAAGACGCATCTTGCTTGTCAACTCTGTTGTTGGCAATATCTGAATCCACATCTTAAAAGGAATAGGTGAATTTACAGATTCGAACTTTATGCATTTGTCTGGTTCACGCTCTACAATACGTATAGAAACATTGCCAATTGGTGCGACATTCACACTTGCTGAATCTGCATCAAAAGTCATAGACTCAAGCTGTTTCTTCACCTGTTCAAACTTATCCTCAGGAATTTGCCCTTTAAGCTTGTCCTGAGCAACAGGATCATTAATTTTTTCGCGTATTGAAGACAGGTTGTTCAAATCAGCCAATTTATCGAATACATTCGCTTGCGGATAGCCAACTAGCTTCACGCCACTCTCATATTTTGCCATTTCTGAATTTAAGATTTTAAGTCTGATTTAAGTTATTAAGTTCTTTAGTTTTTGAGTTTTTAAGTTCTCAATGAAAACGTCCTATGGTAACGTCTGAACTCCCGAACTCCCTGCAACTCCTGAACTCCAAATTCTTAATTCATAATTAAAATGTACTCCCGAACTTCTGAACTCCCGTAAACATTGGGACAAGCCCATAATTAATTCGCCATCCAATGAGCAGGGTCCTTTCTCCAGTCGTTGAGCATAGGGATATGAGTTTCGTTGATATATCCTGTCTCAAGAGCAACATTCAGAACAGCCTCATAGTTTGTAAGCGTGATAAGCTTCACGTTAGCATCATCGAATGCCTTCTTTGCAACATCGAAACCGTATGTGTATGAAGCAACCATTCCGATAACCTCGCATCCTGCACGACGGAGCGCCTCAACAGCCTTCAGACTGCTACCTCCCGTAGAGATAAGGTCCTCAATGACAACCACTCTCATGCCTGGTTTCAATTCTCCTTCGATGAGGTTCTCCATTCCATGATCTTTCGGTTTAGAACGAACATAAGCAAATGGCAGGTTCAATGCGTCTGCAACAAGAGCACCCTGAGCTATGGCACCAGTGGCAACACCGGCAATAGCATCCACGTTTTCAAAGTTTTCCAATACAATACGAGTAAGCTCAATCTTAACAAAACTTCTCAAGTCCGGGAAAGCCAAAGTTTTGCGGTTGTCACAGTAGAATGGAGACTTCCATCCTGAAGCCCATGTAAAAGGATTCTCTGGCTGAAGTTTGATAGCCTTGATATTGAGCAGCTTTGCTGCAAAAATGTTCTCTAAAGTATTCATAATCTTTTTTATAAGTTTATTTCTGCAAATATACAACATTTAGATTTAAGAACAAAAACAACAAAAATAAATTCACTTTTCTGTAAAAGTAATCAATAATTTAGTAACTTTGCTACGAGAAGTGTAAATACGCTTCGGAAAAACATAATAGGTTACATAACATTCACAAGTTTTCAAACCCTATAAAATCAAACAATATGAAGACAAATTATGAAATTCGTTATGCGGCTCATCCGGAAGACGCAAAAAATTATGACACAAAACGCATTCGCAGAGACTTTTTGATTGAAAGAGTATTTGCTGCTGATGAAGTGAACATGGTATATTCAATGTACGACCGAATGGTTGTCGGTGGCGCAATGCCAGTAAAAGAGGAGCTGAAACTTGAAGCTATTGACCCTTTGAAAGCTCCATATTTCACTACTCGTCGTGAAATCGGCATGTTCAATGTCGGTGGTCCTGGAATCGTAAAGGCTGGCGACGAAACATTCGAGCTCGATTACAAGGAAGCACTCTATATTGGTTCTGGCGATCGTGACGTAGTGTTTGAGAGCAAGGATCCTAAAAATCCAGCTAAATTCTATTTCAACTCTTGCACTGCTCACACAAGCTACCCATGCAAGAAAGTTACTAAGGCTGATGCTGTTGTTGCTCACATGGGTTCACTCGAAGGCTCAAACGACCGTAACATCAATAAGATGCTTGTAAATCAGGTTCTCCCTACATGCCAGATTCAGATGGGTATGACAGAACTTGCTCCAGGCAGTGTATGGAACACTATGCCAGCTCACGTACATAGCCGTCGTATGGAAGCATACTTCTATTTTGAAGTACCAGAAGACCATGCTGTGTGCCACTTCATGGGTGAAGTTGACGAAACACGTCATATTTGGATGAAGGGTGACCAGGCTGTCCTCTCACCAGAATGGTCTATCCATAGCGCCGCAGCTACTCACAACTATACATTCATTTGGGGTATGGGTGGAGAAAACCTCGACTACGGCGACCAGGACTTCTCACTCATCACTGATTTGAAATAATTTTCTTCAGGAGTTCAGAAGTTCAGAAGTACAGGAGTTCAGAAAACACCATGAGATGGCACCTTCTTTTACTTTCGAAAGTATCAAGGCTTGGAGAAAAGCCCATTTGTTCACTTTGATAGTTTACAAGCAGACACGTAACTTTCCTGAAGAAGAAAGATTTGGACTTACAGCACAATTCAGACGTGCAGCTATCTCAATTGAGGCAAATATTGCCGAAGGCTACAAAAAGTTGAGCAAAGCTGATAAACTCCGCTTCTTCAACATATCCGAAGGAAGTATTGCTGAATGTCGCAACTATATAATCTTGTCACGAGATTTGAACTATATAAACGAAGAGCAATACTGCGAACTTTTTTACTCTATAGAAGAAACAAGTAAATTACTGACATCATATTGTAAAGGAATTATTAACAACAACGGAGTAACAGAATGACAGAGGGCATGGAAGACTGACAAGTATCGTCTGAACTCCTAAACTCCTGAACTTCTGAACTCCTAATAAAAAAATAATTAACATGAACTCTCTATTTTCATTAGAAGGTAAGAACGCATGGATCACAGGTGCTTCTTACGGAATCGGATTCAACATTGCCAAGGCATTTGCACAGGCAGGAATCAAGAACATCATTTTCAATGACATCAACGAAGACGCTCTCGCTAAAGGTCTTGCAAACTACAAGGAAGCAGGCATAGAGAACGTTCACGGATACGTATGTGACGTGACAAACGAAGACGCAGTAAAGGAACTCGTAGAGAAAGTACACGCTGAAGTGGGACAGATTGACATCCTCGTGAACAACGCCGGTATCATTAAGCGCATACCTATGCACGAAATGAAGCGTTCTGAATTCCAGCAGGTAATTGACATTGACCTCGTTGGTCCATTCATCTGTTCAAGTGCAGTCATCCCTGAAATGATGGAACGTCGCGAAGGTAAAATTATCAATATCTGCTCTATGATGTCTGAACTCGGACGCGAAACAGTTTCTGCTTACGCTGCAGCTAAGGGAGGACTCAAGATGCTTACTCGCAACATCTGCTCTGAGTATGGTGAATACAATATCCAGTGCAACGGTATAGGTCCTGGTTACATCGCTACACCTCAGACAGCTCCACTCCGCGAACGTCAGCCAGACGGAAGCCGTCATCCGTTCGACAGCTTCATTTGCGCTAAGACTCCAGCAGGACGCTGGCTCGATCCAGAAGAACTCGGCGGACCAGCTGTGTTCCTCGCATCAAAGGCTTCAGACGCAGTGAACGGTCATGTTCTCTACGTTGACGGAGGTATCCTCGCATATATCGGAAAGCAGCCTTAATCATATTAAATATATGAAATTATAAGGATCAAACAAAGGAAGGAGGTAAGGCAAAGCGGATTTACAGCAATGCCCTACCTCTTTTTTAATACAGCTGTAGGCAATGAATCCGATTTAAGTTTGTGAGTTTATGAGTTTTTAAGTTATTAAGTTTGCAAAGAGAACACCCAGTAGTATCGTATGAACTACTGAATTCCCTGCAACTACTGAACTACCTAATATAAGGTTATAAGGTTGTTAGGTTATAAGGTTATAAGGTAGGAATAACGTCCTATGGAACCGTCTGAACTCCTGAACTCCCTGCAACTACTGAACT
>JAFTTD010000254.1 GCA_017466965.1 Bacteroidaceae bacterium | reverse complement strand
TTTCTTATATCGAACTCACGTTAATTATATTCCTAATTGCAATATAAAGAGTTTACAGACAGGTTTGTCCATAAACTCTTTATATATTTATCTGATTATACTAATTCTCATTCGTCTGTTCCCGGGAATTCAAAGTCATCAACTGATGGAGTATCCTTCGTCTTTGCTACGAACGAGCGAGTTTCGCTGTAAGAGATACCAGTTTCGTTTTCTGCGAAGAAACGATAGTAGTATGTTACGTTAGCAGCAAGATTGGTTATTGTGCATGAATACTCATTAGTACTGTTAAGCTGCACTTCTTGACTAAGATTATATACAGTAGGTGTCTTCACATCTGCACTCCAGCAGAATCCGCATCGAGTGATTGTTCCACCACCGTTTGAAAGAATCTTACCGTGGAGCGTCGCCTGTGTTTCAGAAAGGTTTGATACATCTGAGGACTCAACAGTTGCAAGATAGATGATGTCCGGATTGTATTCAGGTTTATACTCTTTCACCTCACCCTATGCCGTACCATTAGCATTGATTGCGTATGCACGTATGTAATAGGTCTCACCATCTTTCAATCCTGTCAGCTTTGCATTAAAATCAGAAGCTGTTCCAGTGAATGGAATAGTGAGATGTGCTGTTGTAGGTTCTATTTGGTCTCTAGTATAGCAGAATCCATATTCAGTCACTGCTGCAGTACCTTCTGAAAGGATTCGTGCAGAAATTGTAACACCAGTTTCTGTTGTATCGCTCAATACAATAGACGAAAGCGCCGGTTTTAAAGTTGCCTCTGTCTTTACAACCTTTACTTCACCATAACCAGATCCTTTTGATGTAATTGCAAAAGGACGTACTGCATAGAACTTGTCTGGAATCATATTCTTGAATGCAAAGGCGAACTTATTAGGATTTTGCTCATCAGCCTTACACCAGTCAGAACTACTTACCCCTTCCTCTTCATATTCAAAGGGGGATGTATATGAAGCATCAGGCACTTCTTTATAGATGAATCCTCTAAAAGTTACATCACTACCGCCATCATCTAAAATAGTTGTTTCAACATCAAACGATGTAGCGGCAACATTTGATACAACTGTATTTCCGAATGTAGCTGTACTTGTTGCTTCTGTAGTAAAGCTTTTAACATCTGCTTTAGCAAGGCTATAGCCACTGCTTACGTAAGTGCAGTAATAATACTTGACACCTGCCTGAAGGTTCTGAAGCAGTACTGTAAAGCTGCCGTCAGCATTGAGTGATGCAACCTTTACAGTGTCTGCAACACCCATGTTGGCATATTGAGAATATAAAATACCTTGCTCTTTAACAATACTTGTACCAACTGTAACAACACCACCAACCGTTGCCTGGTCTCTTGTCACGTCAACAGCTTCAGTCGTTAAAAATGCAGGAACAAAGTTTGTAGGTTCTGTATCTTTTTCACAAGAAACAAAAACGGACATAGCGACTAATGCGCTTATACCCATAAAAAACTTAAAGTTTCTCATATACTTATTCATTATTAAAGTTTCGCAAGTGCTCAACTTCTTAGGTTGTAAGGTTTTAAGGTTATGAGGTTATAAGGTTATATACTCAAATTCATTATTAAGTAACATTATGCACCTTAAAACCTTAAGGCGAAGCGACCTAATAACCTCAAAACCTGACTAAACTGAGCTTGCGAAAGTTGAGTTCATTATTAAATAAGTTCACACTTTTTCTGATTAGAAGAAGAATCCGAGTCCGAAACTTGCTTCATGATACTTGAAACCTGTTGTCTGGAAACCTGCAGAAACAGCGAATTTTCCGAAGCGTCCTATAGCACCAAGTTCTGCTGCTATGCCGGAAGTAGAATGGTCTGTGTTCTTCACGAGGTCGCCACCAACAATTTCCCATGCGAGCGTACGAGTTCCATAACCTGCACCCACATACATATACAACGGCTTTGCCAATCTGCGAAGATAACCGGCTGTGATTGCCATCTTCGCTTTCTTAGTGGCACCTGTATAATATGGAGTCTCTGAAGTACCAGCAATTACACCAGTATCATCACATTCAAGGTCTGCTGATGCAGAACCAAAGTCGCTACGGAATCTTACGTATGCACCATTCTTGTTCACAATACCCACCATTGCACCGAATGATGTCTGTGAAGGATGGAATGCGCCTTCAAGCAATACGAGAGTACGGCGGCCTTCGTCTGGCGCAATTGTAGAAACGAGTGTATATGTCTGGCTTGTTGTAGCACCGGAAGTAATTGTTGCCAATGAATCAACTGTAAAGAAGAAATCCTTCTTCAGCTGAATATCGTAAGTGTCAATAGGGAGTCTGTGCTGGCGTATTGGTGTCACACCTATTGAATCGCCGTTTACAAATACGCTTGCACCCTCTTCAGGAAGTGAGAAGACATCAAGGTATCCGAACTTAGGCTTAAGAGTGACAGTACGTGTTACGGTCTCATCTGCCAGTTCCACTACTCCTGAAGCAATTTCATAATCATCAGCCTCTGCTCTGAAAATGTGTCTTCCCTTGCTGATTGACAATGTAGCAGAACCATCCTTCACTTCAACCTCTTCGTTGTCAATGAAAAGCTTTGCATTGCGTGGCTCAACGTGTATGATAAGAAGCGGATTCTGAATTTCTCCTCTTTCAGTCTCAGCCTTCAACTTAGCACGATAAACAGTTCGTCCTTCTATCGCTATAGGGTAAGTATAGCGAATCGGAGTGTATTCCTGATGGTTGATTGAGAGCATTGTTGCTCCTTCAGAAACATACACCCACACTTCTCCTGGATAGTTAGGATCTGTTTCTGTTCCTACAACTCCACCACCTGATCCAGAAAACTTCAAGTCTGTGAGGTTTGTTTCAACAATAATCATTGCGCAATAGTTTCCATTCGGGTCCTTCTTTGTTGCCCTGAGGTCGTTAGGATCTTTTGCGAAATCAACGATTTCCATCTGTTTCTGCGCCATTGCCGCCAATGTTGCGACAAAGAAAGTCAAAACCAAAGCTGAGAATCTCTTGGCAAATGCTTGCTTCTTCATATTTTCAGTTTTTATGTTAATATCGATTTGTTATAATTCTTAGAACTGGAATTCTTCCTTAGAAAGACGTCCGTCCCTGATGTTAGGGTCAAGGTCAGGCTGCCATGCACGCACCTTAATGAGCGGTTCCTTTATTTTCTGCATATCAAGCAAGAGGAACAAATATCCGTGGTCGCCATAGTTGGTTGAATAGTAATCCTGCTCAATCTGAATTCCATATATTTCACGTCCGTCGTTCGACTTGGATATGTTCATTCCGTATTTGTATTTGACATCATTCTTGTCCGCCATGCTTTTTGCGAAACGGATATTTATGAACTCATTGCTATTGAAAACTCTTTCAAGCTTTCTGAGATATTCAGACTTTGACTGTCTTGTATATTCAACGTGGTTCATGTTCTTCACGTTGATATCGCTCGGACCTGCACTTTTCACCACATGACCTGTAATGATAAGAGCGTCGTTAGAGAAAATCTTTTCAATATAGTCAATGTCCTTAAGCGCGTAAGCAGTTCTGTATCGTTCAAGGAAATTCACCAATGTCTGGCGCGCTTCCTGCGTATATTGCTTTTCAGGGTCGTCCATGATGTTCTCTATCGCTCCCTTTTCCAATTCAAAGGAAACTTCAGTAATCTTGCAGTCGGTGTTCATTCTGAAAACCACATTCTCAGTGAATGAATGACGGCTTGACTTGAATGTAAAGCTCATAGGGAAACTGCGGCAAGTGATTTCATTGCCGAGACGGGTGAAATTAACCGAGACTGTTGTTGACAAAAGTTTGGCATGCCCATAATTAATCAACTTGTTGAACATCTCATATCCGTCAGGAGTAAAGTCGCCCTGAATAGCCTTGTAATCACGATGCATAAGAGCCACTTCCACTTTCTCCATAAGATGGACGTACGGAGCAGCCTCTGCCGAATCAAGATAATGAACGACATCATATTTTTCCTGTTCAACAACCACGTCTGCGGTTTCATGTTTAGATAAATCCAGTTTTGCATCCACCTTGTTTATATCTTCCGACTTTAGCCTCTTATAGCCTTCAAGTTCCAATTCTGCAATGTCGAGCGGAGCCTCAGGTGTATTGTCAAGCACATCACGCACCTCACGATCAACGTTTGCAGCATCGTCATAGCTATAAACTGCACGAAGGTCAAGTTCCTTCATCTTGAATTTTAAAGGGACTGTGATGTCGCCAACACCATCACGCAATGTTGTTGTAACAGTTTCTTCGCCATTGAAATATGAATAAGCGAAGTTTGCTGTAGGCTTACCGTCATATTCCGCATTAACAGTATAAGTGACAGTACCTTCTTCCTTGTCCTCTATTTTGGCAGTAGCCTTCATATTGGTGTTTTGAAGTATATTCCTGAAACGGCTATAAATATACTGTTGCAACGACATCTCTGTAAAATCGGGCATTGAAATTTTCAAGTCATTTCCGCTCGGACAACTACGCAACAGCGATAAAGCCCAATAATAATACGTCAATGCATCTGCAAGTTTCAGGTCTTTTTCGTAAGTTAGAGCATGCTTCGCAAAATCTTTGGCTTTTTTCCTACGCTCATTGAAGATCTCATCAATCTGTTCCAACTTAATGTAACGCACAACATGCGCCTCAGGCTTATACTGCAGAATTATCTCCTTCACCCCCGTAAGAGTAGTGCTTGTATAAGTCTTGACAATTGACTCAACAGTAGAATTGAAGTTCGAAGTGTCATTTTTCTGTTACTTACTCATTATATATTCAAAATCAGAACGCACATTAGTTGAAATCTGACTTGAAAGATTTGACAGAGCCATTTCACTGGCTTGCGTGACAGTAGCAGACACACCTCTACCTATAAGGTAAAGACCGGTTGCTTCCATTTTCTCTACTTCCTTCGCTTTCTTTTTATCAAGCTGAGCACATGCCATCAATGGCAAAAGCGCCATCAATGAAATAAAAAAACATTTTTTGGTTAAGATTCCCATTGATCCCTTTAAAATAATAAAATAACATCACACAGACAAGCTGTGACAATGCGATAAAATGATTAAACACTCAAAAGAGCATACGGACGCAAACCAGTTAAGATTTCATCACAATGATTCACATCCTTATATATTCCAACGCAAATATAGCTATTATTTGTTAATCTTTTCTTTTATGTCTCAAAAAAAATCATCTTCAAGAAAGAAT
>JAFTTD010000253.1 GCA_017466965.1 Bacteroidaceae bacterium | reverse complement strand
GTATGCAGGAGGTGCTGTAGGACTCGGTACATGGGACACAAATTCAGAATACAAGGACATCAAGGTTACAGAAAACGGCAAAGTTGTTGAACTTGAGGCACACACAGCAAACGAAGTCCTTTCAAAACTGTATGAAGGAAGCTACTCAAACACACTCACCATAGAGTGCAAGGCTCGCAAGATAAGCGGCGATGAAGGATTCCTCATTTTCTTCGGAATGACACCGGACGGCAAGCAGGGCTACCGTTATAACATTGGCGGATGGGGCAATACAGGTACAGCGCTTCAGCAGCTTTATGCACAGGGCGACCAGGTTATAAGTCGTACAGCCCGCCAGCGCATCGAGACTGACCGTTGGTACGACATCCGCATTGAGAACACACCAGAGAAGAGTAGCCTTTACATGGATGGCGAACTCGTTCTTGAACACAAACTTGAAGCTGTTCCTTCACAGTTCCTCGCATCAGGATACGACGAGACTACAGGCGAAATCATCATCAAGTTCGTCAATTCCGCAGAAACTCCTCATACCATCAACTTCACACTTGATGGCGTTTCAGAAGTGGCATCAGTTGGAAAGACCATCACATTGCAGGCAGAGAGCCTTGGTGATGAAAACTCAATGGCTGAACCAATGAAGATTTCACCAGTAGAAGCAGAATATCAAGGATTCGGCAAAACATTCAAATACCAGTTCCCTAAGTATTCATTCACAGTATTGCGCGTGAAAGCAAGCAAATAAAGCGCGCATAATTTT
This sequence comes from Bacteroidaceae bacterium, assembly GCA_017466965.1. The sequence goes on along the minus strand of JAFTTD010000253.1, from coordinate 7,775 downwards.
GTTATGATAAGGAAGGGTTGTCAAATGAATTACTCTCATTTTGACAACCTTTTTTATCGGACACCAATAATAAAATTCTTCGTGTTGACACAAAAAAAGAATCCTCAAGTTTGAAGATTCTTTTTTTTGTGTATTTAACTGGAGATGTCCGTATTATTTCTTCACTTCAGGAATATACTTGTCTCCTACGACGAGGCGGTCGCCTGAGAGGTCAATTTCGAAAAGGTTAGGGATGCGGATGTAATGGCCCACATCCTTGTGGCTGTGAACAGACATAAGCCACTTGCCTTCCAGTGTCTGGAACAGCATGCCATGGCCGAAGTTAGGAGGAGTGATAGGTTCAGCCTCGTGTACCCATGGTCCGTCCAATGTGCCGCTTTCTGAATAAACAACACCCTGAGTATAGACTTTGTCAATCCAGCTTGTCCATATCATACCCAAGCGTCCTGTGCCTGTCTTGAATAGGTAAGGGCCGTCTGTAACCTTGTTCGGACGTTCTTTGCCGTCTTCAAATTCGTGGCTCCAAGGGCATGAGCTTGAACGGAAGAGTACCTTTCCTTCGCCAACCGAACCGCTGAGGTCTGGTTTCAGCTCAATCTTTTCCATTGTTCCGTCCCAGTTCTGCAACCATTCGCCGCAATATACCATGTATGGCTTGCCGTCAGTGTCAACCCAGAATGTTCCGTCAAGTGTTGGCTGGTTGTCTGGCAGATAAGTAGGGTCAGCCATAGGGTAGTAAGGTCCCTCAGCCTTGTCGCTCACAAGCACGTGGCTTGCACGGCGCGGAATGACATTGCCACGCACTGTGTCTATCTTAACAGCGTTGTTTGTGAATGTTGCGAAATAATAGTATTTTCCGTTGTACTGGTGCAACTCTGCTGCCCAAATCTGAGGACGGCGACCCATCCATGAAGTGGAGTCTGTCATGGCTACATGATAAGGACCTTCCCACAGTGCCAGGTCTTTGCTCTTCCAAAGCAGACCACCGGTACCGGTCATGTAGTACATGTTTGTCTTCTTGTCTGCCAAGATGCAAGGGTCGCTCAGACGGATGCTGTCCAAAGGTATGTCCGTACGGAAACGGCGTGCCTTCTGAGGTTGTTCACTTTGAGGCTGTTCGTCAGCGCTCTTCTTGTTCTCTTGTACGCAGGCCGCCAAACCCAACAGCAGGCAAGCCAGCAAAATAAAGTTTCTTTTCATGATTAGATTTTAATAATGGTTATCCGCATGGTTTGAATATGTGCGCCTAAGTTACTAAAAAAGCAGTGATATGTGCAATTTTTTTGTAACATATTATTATTCAAGGGCTATCTTTTATAAACCTTTTTATTTAATGAAAATTTGTGGAGAGGAAATAAGGCTTTTGACAGGGGAGGGGGATTTTTAAGGAGTTAAGGAGTTAAGAAGTTAAGTAGTTAAGCTTTTAGGAGTTAGAGAAGTTAAAAGAGGGAGTTAAAAGTAGGAGTTAAAAAGGGACAAATGCACAGGGTGGCATTGCAAAAACTTAAGAACTTATAACCTAAATTGCCTACCTTATAACCTCATGACCTTATAACCTTAGTTAGCTAACTCAAAAAACTTAAAACTAAGCAAATCCTAATCAAACTCAAGCAGAAATGTTGTGTTCCATCCGTTTGTACCTGGGGGAAGGAGGCTTATGCGTCCGCCCGACATTTTCATTATCCTTCTGCACAGTGACAGGCCTATTCCGTTTCCTTCTGTCTTGGTGGTGTAGAATGGAACAAAGATGTTTTCCCTTTCAGCGTCAGATATTGCAGGTCCGTTGTTGCTGACATGTATGAATGTGTGTTCATTCTTGTCAATGCATGCATTTATCATAATCAGCCCTTTGCCATCCATTGCTTCTGCTGCATTTTTCAGCAGGTTAATGAATACTTGGCGTACAAGGTTCGGATCGGCATATATCATAATGTCCTTTGGCTGTATTTGCAGTTTCATTTTCACTTGCTCAGGCACTATGCCAAGTTTCTCAATTCCTGAAAGGAGCTCATACAAATAAAAAGGCGACGGATTTGGATTCTGGATATTGGAATACTTCCTGTAGCTTTCCACAAACTCCATCAGTCCGGCCGACGTTTCGTGTATAGCTTTCATTCCCTCTGCAATCTCGGGGTCTTTCATCCTCTCTTCTTCCATCAATGTTTCGCTCAGCGATGCAATAGGGGCTATTGAGTTCATTATTTCATGGGTAAGCACACGGGTTAGTCTTGTCCATGATTCCTGCTCTTTAGCATCCATTTCGCTTCTGATGTCATTCAGGGCAAGAACCTTCACCTGTTTTTCGTTTCCGAGCATCATGTTCACAGCCCTGATGGTTAAGTCTGATTCGCCCTTGCTGGTTGCAAAGTGCATAGACATGCTTTCTCCTGAAGGCAGGTTGCGCAATTGCTGAGCAAGGTTCTTTTCATACTGGTTCACTTGGTCGAGAGTAGCAAGCGAAGGGAGAGACAGCAAGCGTGCGGCTGCCACGTTGCTCTGCACTATTCGTCCCTTGTCGTCCAGCACTATTATGCCCGTAGTAACGCTTTCGAGTATATGCTTGTAGTACATTTCCCTGACTTCCATTTCCTGTTTCTGAAGTCCCATCATGCGCCCAAACTCATTCAGTGTCTCTTGCAGAATACGCTCGTTGCCGTGCTTGCCGTTCAGCGGAAGGCGGAAAGAGTATTCCTTGTTCTTGATGGCTTCGAGCATGAATGCGCACTGCTCCTTCAGATAGCGCAGAGTTCTTGTGTGAAAATAGACTGCTATGCCGAGCGATGCCACGCCAAATGTTATGAGCCAAAGGTCGCCTTTGCATACTCCCCATGTCAGCAGAGCTGTGCCGATGATGATGAATGCGTACTGTTTCATATTCCGAATTTCTTCATCTTGTTATATAACGTTTGTCTTGTTATGCCTAATCGTGCAGCCACTTGTGTCAGGTTGCCCTCACATTCGCTGATGGCATTAGTTATCATCAATCGTTCCATTGACTCTAAGGTCATACCCTCTGTCGGCTCCCTTTCAGTTTCTTCTGTACGTGGAGTTACCACAGACTTTATAATGTTTTCCTCTGTCAGGATGACTGCTTTTTCTATTGCGTGTTGCAGTTCGCGAACATTTCCGCTCCACTGATGCGTCAGCATCTGTTCGCGTGCCTTTTCTGTAAATCCGCTTATGTTTCTGCCGTATTGTTCAGCGTATCGTTTGAGAAACATTTCTGCCAAAGGCATTATGTCCTCACGTCTTTCGCGCAGTGCCGGCATGTGCAGATGTATGGTGTTGATGCGGTACATCAGGTCTTCGCGGAAGTCGCCTTTGGCAACCATTTCCTCAAGATTGCTGTTTGTGGCGCAGATGAGTCGCACATCTACAGGCACCACTTTGTTGCTTCCCACTCTAACTATTTCTTTCTTGTTGATTGCCGTGAGCATCTTTGCCTGCAAGTGGCGTGGCAAGTTAGCTATTTCGTCAAGAAAGAGGGTGCTTCCGTTTGCGGCTTCGAAACGTCCCATGCGGTCTGTCTTGGCATCGGTGAAACTGCCTTTCACATGACCGAACAGTTCGCTTTCGAACAGACTGTCTGTTACGGCTCCCATATCTACCGTAATCATTTGTTTGCTTTTTCGTTTTGACAAGGCATGAATCTCGTGCGCCAGCATGTCTTTTCCTGTACCGTTCTCGCCTGTGATGAGAAGGGTTGCGTCTGTTTCTGCCACCTTCTCTGCAATGGTGCGCAGAGTCTTCATGGCTTCCGATTCGCCCCAAACAAGCCTCGACTCTTCAGTGTTTGCAGACTGAGTCTTGTTGCCCTCTTTGCCTTCCTGAACTTTCCGCTTTCGTGGCTCGCCAGATATGCAGGCTGTCAGTGCTTCAATCAGCCTTTCGTTGTCCCATGGCTTGACAACAAAGTCTGCTGCGCCGTCCTTCAGTCCTGTTACGGCTAATTCCACATCCGCATAGGCAGTGAAAAGCACAACTTCGGTTTGCGGACGTTCCTCCTTAATCTTGCGAAGCCAGAAGAGTCCTTCATTGCCGCTGTTGATTCCTGCTTTGAAGTTCATGTCAAGAAGCACTACATCGGGTTGCTCACTCCTTAGAGCCGCACTTATTCCGTGAGGAGTGGCAAGGGTTACCACCTTTCCAAAATGCTTGTTCATAAGCAGCTGCACAGAAGTAAGTATATGCTTGTTGTCGTCAACGACGAGCAGAGTCCCTTTCTTTGTCATTTGTAATTATTTGATTTGTACTTTGTTAACTACTAATTGCAAACTTTGCAAATTTGTAATTTACAGAATAATTATTTTCACGCAAAGATAACTTTTACTCTTGAAAAGGCAAAGAAAAAATTATTCTTTTGTGTGTTTGCAATTCTTTGGTAATACACTAAATTCTATGTAAGTCATCGACTTTTATGTAAATGTCAATGACTTTTATATATATGTCAATGAAATATATGTAAATGTCACTGACATTTAGAGTTTTCAAAACGAAAATAACAGTTTCTTTGTTGTTCAGCATTGGTTTTGTACCTTGCTAAGCATGATTTTTGGCTATGACTGTCCTCTCTCTTATGTTTAATGCTCTGTCCCCGTTTCTCAACGCAGACAGAGCAATGATGCATCCTTTTATTAACTTAACTATATAAAATCGCTATAGTGATTTGTTACTCGTTTTTCAGACCATCGGCAGGATTGGAGTTTGCTGTCTTGTAGTTTTGCAAGGTGACTATGCCAGCCGTCAGTCCGCATACAAGGAGCAGACAAATGAAGAACACTAACGGACTGAGAGCAATGCGCAGACTGAAGTTCTGCACCCATTCTGTCACGATAATCCAAACAATCGGTATGCCAATGATACAGCACATGAGAGTCAGGCTGAGGTAGAAACGGTTGAACTGCCAAAGGACTTCGCCCGTAGTTGCACCAAATACCTTTCGCACGCAAACTTCTTTACGGCGGTTGTTGCCCTCAATCATAACGAGTCCGAGCACTCCCGCAAGCGAAATAAGAACTGCAATGAGGCAGAATCCGCTTACAATGTACTGCAGGTTGGTCTCCTTCTCATAGAGTTGCTGATAAATGTCATCGAAGAATGACACTTCCACCGAGAACCCGTCGAAACACTCTTCCGCAGCATTGCGAATCAGACTGACAGTCTTGTCCGGATTGCTGCCGGTTGCAATGCGTATGTAGGCGTTAGACATGACTTGGTTATAGGTGTTGTTGAGTACAAACAGATGAGGAGGCGTTTCGGTGCGACGCGAAGAGAAGCACACGTCATCTACATAGCACACCACTTCTGCATTCCGACTCCAAAATTTGGTGTTGAATAGAGTGCCGGTGTCAATGCCTGTTGTCTTGCCAAACGCAGCGTTGGAAACAAAGTACAGGCGGTCTGTGAATTTTGAGTCGGCCTCTACAGGTGCTCTTCCTTTTGTAATTGTCATTCCCATGACGGAAGGGAAGTCGGGCGACACCTCAGTGACATATACAAGGCAGTTCACTCCGCTGTTTTCGTCCTTGTAATTGTAGGTGCTGTAGCCTTCTTTTCCTCCTAACAAAGTGCTGCTGAAAGCTACTCCTTCCACTTCGGGATGCTGTTCCAACATCTGGCGGAACAGAGTGTGCTTGGAGCCACCATCGTCAATATGTGGCAATTGTGCAACAACAACCCTGTCATGGTCGAAACCGAGGCGGTAGGTACGCATGTGACGGTTCTGCAACCAGATGAATGCAGAAACTGTGACGAGCACGAACGTGACGATGAACTGCAGGCTGATTAGAAACGTGCGCAACCGCTTGCCCTTGTCCGAAAGTGCGAAGTTGCCTTTCAGCACCATAGCCGGTGCGAACGATGTGGCGTAATAGGCTGGATATATTCCCGATACGGCGCCGACAACTGGCGCTGCGAGTGCACAAAGAACCAGATCGCGCCAGTAGGTCAGAAGCGACGGTGTGAAATCGAGAAAAGTGAGTATGTTGACATGAATCAGCAGAGCAAGTACTGCTACGGCAAGCAACCATCCAAGCAGGGCCGTGACGACTGACTCCGCAATGAGTCCAAGGCGAATGGTTGAAGTTGGACAACCGAGTACTTTCCTCGTATTTATACCGCGCAAACGTGTTGGCGCGAGTGCCACGCTGAAGTTGAGCAGGTTGATGCCGGCGGTGAGAATAATGAGCAGGGCGATGGTTGTCAGCACAAGAGTCATGTCGCCGTCACGAGTTTTGAAAAATTCGGACATGCCGCTCATTGTGTTATAAACATCGGAGATACCTACCGCATGGAAACGGCAATTAGCCTCTGGCCACACCTGATTCATACCTTCTATCACTCCACACTTTTCAAGCCGACTATTCAGATCCTCTATGCTGACATCGGAATGCAGACGGACAAAAAGCCAGAAGTTAGCCAATCCCCATTCACCTTTTTGGAAATGTTTGTCAAAAGGCACAAAGATGTGGTTGTGGAACTGAGAATTTTCAGGAAAGTTCTTGTAAACACCACACACCTTCAGTTTATCTGCTTTTTCCGTTCCCCAGATAGGAGTGTCAAGGTAGAAGTATTGCCCCACAGCAGAAGAGTCGGGGAAAAGTTTCTCCGCCATTGTTTCCGATATGACTACCGCACCAGGTTCTGCCAAACCGTCGGCACTGCCTTCCACGAATTTCATGCCTATGACCTTCGGAAAGTCGGACGAGACACCGTAGGTTTGTTCCATGAAGTAGGAAATGTCGTCGCCATCGCCTACATGAAACATCGTATTATCCCACGAAGGCGAATAGATGCTCCCATACTCTATGCCAGGTACATTTTCAAGGATGAAGTCAATGGCAGCGCGCGACATGCAACGTATGGTGCCTGGTTCGTCGCCTTTAATACTCATGTTGACCATAGCAATGCGTTCGTAGTTGTCGTAACAACGGTCAAAATTGCTTTCGTAGTCAATCTTCATGCAGATGAGCATAAGGGCGATGAAGGCTGTGGCAAGCCCCACGACATTGAGCCGTGAGGATGCCTTGAAGCGTCGCAATGAATAGAGCATGTCCATACTACATTCCCTCCACCTGAGTTGTCACCTGTCCGTCAAAGAGATTTATTATGCGAGTTGCGTAGGCTGCGTCACGCTGTGAATGGGTTACCATAACTATGGTTGTTCCTTCCTCGTGCAGTTGGGTGAGCAGGTTCATTACATCCATACCGTTCTTTGAGTCAAGGTTTCCTGTTGGCTCGTCGGCAAGTATGAGCTTTGGGTTGGATACAACGGCACGAGCTATTGCTACACGTTGCTGCTGACCGCCTGACAGTTGTTGCGGATAGTGCTTTGCACGGTGGCTGATACCCATGCGGCGAAGAATTTCCTTTACTCTTTCCTTGCGTTCAGCAGACGGCACTTTCAGATAAGTAAGCGGAAGTTCCACATTCTCCTCTACATTGAGTTCGTCAATGAGATTGAAACTCTGAAACACAAAGCCTATGTTGCCTTTGCGCACAGCCGTGCGTTCTTTCTCTGACAGGCTCCCCACTTCTGTATCGCCAAGGAAATACTGCCCTTCTGTTGGATTGTCGAGCAAGCCGAGTATGTTGAGCAGTGTTGATTTGCCACATCCTGATGGTCCCATAATTGCGACAAATTCGCGGTCTGCCACTTCTATATTTACGTTGTTGAGAGCTATTGTCTCTACTTCTGTTGTACGAAATACTTTCGTAAGATTCTTGATTGTAAGCATATTGTTTGAGTTTTTAAGTTTTTGAGTTTTTAAGTTTTT
>JAFTTD010000252.1 GCA_017466965.1 Bacteroidaceae bacterium | reverse complement strand
GCAATAGCCTTGATTTTCGTTATCGTACTCAGGAAATATCTGATACAAATGGAAAATACTTTTTTCCTGTTCGACACCATCGGACTTGCTCTTTTCACAGTCGTAGGCTATAGCAAATCAATTGAATTAGGCTATCCTTTCTGGATTGCAATAATAATGGGTAGTTTCACCGGAGCTGCCGGAGGTGTGATACGCGACATTTTCATCAACGAGATCCCCCTTATATTCCGCAAGGACATCTATGCAATGGCATGCATCGTGGGCGGACTGATATACTGGATATGCGACCTTCTGCACCTTGACCCTTACCTATGTCAAATCATAGCCGGATGTTCGGTATTCATAATACGCATCCTTGCCGTCAAGTATAAAATACGTCTTCCTGTACTCAAAGGAGAGTGAAACCTTCAATAACCCCTAAATGTAATTAATAACCCCTAAATAAAAACACCATGAAACGTTTATTCTTTCTTCTGTTCACATGTCTCTCTGTATCAACTGCATTTCCACAGACAGCACATACTGGATTCAAACAGCTTCAGTTTTCCACAAAGATGATAGATGGCACAGATTTCTTTTCTAATTACTGGAATAACATTCACCTGTATTTCATGAAAGGGCATAAGTTCGAATATGCCTGCATCACGTGTCCTCCTAACGACCCACAATCTTGCCTCCTCATCGGAGAATCAACCCTTACGCTAATCACACTGGACAAAAACATCTGGCAATATTCAATAGACAAAAAAGAAGATAAAAAGCCAAAATCTAGTTTCAAGACAATAAATGTAAGCCAGCGTTTCGCTTATGTACTGTGCAGTCTGATTGACTTGGGTTCCCTCACATCCAATGCATACGACACCACCAGACTGACTCACACCACCCCAACATACTTCCTTTCAAGCAGCCCCTTCCACCATTCCTCAAAGACCATCGCTACGGGCAGTGCGCCTGATGGAGGGGGAAATGAAGCATCTCAACTCATGGATCTGATAAACAAGATTCGCGACGCTGTTGCAGGCGAACACCCTTTGGATGAAACCGAATTAGAAGAAAGAATACGCAGTCTGCACAAACGTCTTTTCACACACCTTCCTACCGACTTCGTCGATAGAAAGTTCTATGAAATTAAATAGTGGGATATTGCCAAACCAGCATTTACATCGTTTTAGGCATCAGAATAAAAGTATCAGGCACCAGTCACGGAATACATAAACAAAAAAAGACGCGGATTACACGAACTAACACAGACCTCATAATCACACTGTGTCATTCGCGCAATCCGCGCCAACTTTATATATTCTCTATTCTATTTTCGAAAACTATATTTTTAGGAGTAATTCTCATACATCCTAAAAACATATTTCTTATCTGTTGCGACCACCGCCAAAGTTACCGTTTCCGCCCTGACCTCTCTGGCCTCTCTGACCGAACTGAGGAGTTTCCTTCTGCATCTTCTCAAACTCCTTGTATTGTTCTTCAGTAAGGATAGCCTTCACACCCTTATTGTACTTTTCACGAGCAGCATTCATCTTTGTTTCTCTTTCCTTGCGCATTGCATCACGTTCTTCCTGACTCATGTCTCTGTAAGAAGTACCACCTTGTCTCTGACCGAAGCCACTCATCATGTTTGACATCAAGCTATCGTTGAGCACCTGCATCTTAGCAGTCTGTTCTGCATTCAGATTAAGACGCTTAGCATGGTTCTCTGTCATACTCTTCACCATCTGTTCACGGTTCATACGTGGCGCACGTTCACGATTTTCATTCTGTGCCATTGTGCACACACTCATTGCCAAGAAAGCAAATAATACTAATCCTAATTTTTTCATTTTCTTCTTTTTTTTTATTAATTCAACTTATAATTTATTAAACTGATTATAAGATGGCATGACACAGCAAAAGGTTTAATCAGCAACAAAAAATTATTGAAATAAGAGAGAAGAGGGTGAAAGCTGATGTAATCATGCGTTTAAACGACAAGCAGATTCTTTTGCCATTTCACAGCTGTAATAGCCGGTTTATACAAACGCAGGCTCATTTATTTTAAAACGCAGGCTCGTTTGTTATGAAATGCAGGCTCGTTGATAAAAAAAATGCAGGAGCATTTATTTTTAGATGCTCCTGCACTGATGAACTTCAAACAGCATTTCTAATCCTTTTCTACAAAATCCCCGGATGATGTTTTCTCAAAATCCTTTCCGCTGTCTATATCTTTGAACTTGTCTCCAAACATATCGGTCTGTTTGAGTTTTCGCTCATGTCCATAATCGTCTTTGACAGTAACATCCCAGTCTTCCTTGTACGGATTTGCCTGCACGGCTTTTCCCGAAGACGATGACGAAGAGTCGCTAAACTTGCTGCCCACGCTCATAACTAGCAGGATGATAAACGCAGGAAGCAGGATGAAAACTACCACGAGCGAGAGCGCAGCGCCATAGAAATAGCCTAACAGAACAGAGAAGGCTATCCACAACCACTGCCCGCCATCATCGACTGCGTGCTTGAAGGCAAGATACAAGAAAATACCCACAAGTCCCACAAGCCAAATCCATGACGCATATATAAATATGTCGGAGACAACATCAACTGACATCGGGCCATAAGTGAAACGGCCTATGTTCAGAGCCATATAGTTATTGTCCTGCATCCATTCGCTATTGATGAGACCATCATAATGACAAAAGACCATAAACGAACCGTTCAATCCGCCCTAAAGCATTGTCCACAACATCGGCAGATCCGCCTTGCGATGGATGCTCTGTTGCAGAGTCTGTGGCAGATATTTCAGCGATATCAGTACTATCAGAAAGGCTATCAGCCCCAGAAGCCCCTGCCACCAATATTCGGATGAGAACAGGAATTTGAATATGTCTAACACAAATGCAGGCACGAAATGTATTGTCCAACTGGTGAAGCGAGCGATAAGATTGCCCCCTTCTGTCACCTTCCATCCTTCAGCACCCAAATTCAAGCTCCAAGTAGGCATATAAACTTTCTTGTTCTCCCACCTGAGCAGACGCATCTGCGCAATTGCGCACGAACTGTCTGCAGCCATGCGTGTCCAGTACAATCCTCTCTCCCTGTCTTCCGGTGTGCCCTTGTCATAGTAGTATTTGCCCAAATCCCTCATGCAAGCCACAGATCCATGCTCAGCTCCATACCTTTCCCATTTCAGAGCAATGTCAATGTCAGGAGCGGACGACTCCTTCTTCTCGTCTTCTATCTTGAGCTTTATCACTTCATAAAAACCATTCTCAAGCGAACGCTTTTCATATTCTGCACAAGTCTTCTCATCTATCAGATCGCCGTAAGCACCACTTCTCTGAAGCCGATAGACCATCTGCATGGCTTGCGGATTACCCTTAGCCGCTTCTCCAAGCAGTTTGGCTTTGTCTTCCTCCCGCAGTTCGTTGCAAGAAGTAATAAAAATAGAGATTAGGCACAGCAAAAATACTTGTATTTTCATAATTATTATATTTAAATAGGTTAAGAGCCTTCTATGTCCAGCATCAGATTCTGACACCATCCTCTTATTTCAATCATACTGACATTGCAAATAAAAGAAATGAATTATCAGATGCAAATATAAAGAGTTTTATTTAAATATTAAAAATTTGCATCTTTTATTACAAACGAACATACATTTACAATCAAAGGGGAAATCTCCACTATTTCAAAAGCAGAAACAATCACTCAACAAAGGGTACATGAAGCAAATGTGACAAAACGAATCAAATATAGTCTAAAAGTCGTTTACGCCAATTATTCTTATTTTAAGACATCATACAAAAACAAATACTGTGTGCGCACAAAACTCAAATAAATTTTCATATTAAACATTTTTCATTAAAAAAGCGCCTTTTCAGTTTGTTCTATTTGTCAAAATAACCACATATATGTTCCAAATGTAGCAGAAACTAAAAATTTATTTACAAACATTATGTTCATATCACATAAAGCATATATCTTTGCATCGTCAAACAAAAACAATGACAATGTGAGGAGTCCGAAAATCACACTAAAAAGAGTAGGAGAAACTTAATAGTTTTATAATTATGAAGAAGATTATTTTTTCAGCAGTAGTAGCAATGTGCTCACTCGCAGCTAACGCACAGATTTGGATGGGTGGTTCGCTCGGTTTCGGTATCAAAGACAAAGACAATGCCAACAGCGTGACTAAATTCGCCATCTCTCCTGAAGTTGGTTACACTCTCAACGAGAACTGGGACGTAGCAGTTGCTATCAATACACAGTTCACAAGCGTTGAAGACGGTGATAACACAAACACATTCTCTGTATCTCCATACGCACGTTACACATTCGCTAAGGCTGGCAACGTATCATTCTTCCTTGACGGAGGATTCGTTATCGGTTCTACAAACGATAATGGCTACGGTACAAAGATGGACAGCCAGATGACATGGTCAGTAGGTGTTCGCCCAGGTATCAAAGTAGCAGTAGCAGACAACCTCGCATTTGTTTCTAAGCTCGGTCTTATCGGTTACAAGGATGTAGAAGACAGCTACAGCGAATTCGGATTCAAGGCTGACAACACAGCACTTTCATTCGGTATGTACTGGAATTTCTAAAATACAACCAAATAACTCTGAAGAAAACTTATCTGACGGGCTGGCGAACTTACCTCGCCAGTCCTTTTTTTATAGCCCAAAGTTAATTCAATATATAATTAGAAAAAAGAAAG
>JAFTTD010000251.1 GCA_017466965.1 Bacteroidaceae bacterium | reverse complement strand
ATTCAATAAGTCAATATGTTGAAGAGATAGGTGGAGAAGTGTGGAGAGAATTAATAAGCGAACTGCCGTTGCCTGATAAGTATATTATGAATATTGATTTCGGACAGACTTGCATCAGCATGAACAGGAAAGTCCTTATGATAGAAGGAATAAGCAATGGTCTTTTTGTGAAATTCAGATTTGACAAGAATGGAGAAATCTGGTGTCTTAAGGAGTTGGAGGTCTGATTCTTTTAACTCTTAAATTATAGTCAAGACTAAAAATATACGCTGCATGAAGATATATGAAAATTTTTCCCTTTTGGAACACAACACGTTCGGCATGAATGTTTGTGCAAAACGCTTCATTGAATATAATTCAGAAGACGAGCTTCATGAGATATTGCCTTCGTTGAGAACTGATGATTTCTTTCATATCGGAGGTGGTAGTAATCTCCTGTTTATGAATGATTATAACGGAACTGTCATTCACAGCGGGGTGAAAGGGATTGAAGTAGTTTATGAAGATGAAAAATATGTGGAAGTAAAAGTCGGAGCGGGAGTAAATTGGGATGACTTTGTAGCTTCTACTATTAAGAACGGATGGTACGGCTTGGAGAATTTGTCGTATATACCTGGTGAAGTGGGAGCTTCTGCAGTGCAGAATATTGGCGCGTATGGTGTTGAAGCAAAGGATTTTGTCAAAACAGTTGAAGCAATAGAATATGCAACAGGGAACAAGCGCGTGTTTGGAAATTCTGATTGTAGGTATGGCTATAGAAGCAGTATATTTAAATCAATCTATAAAGGTCAATTTGCTATAACCTATGTTACTTATAAATTGAACAAGGTGTTTGCCCCTAATCTTGATTATGGTAATATAAGAACTGTAGTCGGAAAAGAAAATCCTACTGCAGAGGAAGTTAGGAATGCCGTAATAAAAATAAGACAGAGTAAACTGCCTGACCCAAAAGAATTTGGTAACGCAGGAAGTTTCTACATGAATCCGATAATTTCAGTAGAACAGTTTGAGAAACTTAAGCAAGAATATCCAGATATGCCTAACTATATTGTGACCGACGGAGTTAAGGTTCCGGCTGGTTGGCTAATAGAAAAAAGCGGATGGAAAGGGAGGAATGTAGGTGCGGCAGGAGTTCATACCCAACAGTCATTAGTGCTTGTAAATTTAGGCGATGCCAAAGGAGAGGATATAATGGCACTTAGCAGATTGATATGCGACAGTGTAAAGCAAATGTTTGATATAGACTTGCACCCGGAAGTGAACGTAATATGTTAGTGACAATATTAGGTAGCGGTACTTCAACTGGGGTTCCGCAAATAGGATGTGACTGTGAAGTGTGTCGCTCTACCGACCCCCGCGACCATAGACTAAGATGTTCTGCTTTGATTGAGAATGGAGAAGACAGAATTTTGATAGACTGCGGTCCTGATTTCAGGCAACAAATGCTTCCTATGCCAAACAGGAAAATCAGTGGAGTTCTCATTACTCACGAACATTATGACCATGTTGGAGGCTTGGATGATTTGCGCCCATTCTCTGTATTCGGAGATGTAGATGTTTATGCTGAGGATTATTGCGCCAACCATCTTATTGAACGCATCCCTTATTGCTTTACCCCTAAAGAAAAACGTTATCCCGGAGTTCCGGCAATAACTTTGCATAGAATAAATCCTGGACAAGAGTTTTATATAGGAAAAACAAGAGTTCTGCCTTTGAGAGTAATTCATGGCAACCTGCCAATATTGGGATTCAGAATATCTAACATGGCGTATATTACAGACATGTCTTCATATTCAGAAGATATAATTGATGCATTAAACGGGGTAGAAACTTTAGTTCTAAACGCACTTCGTCATGAAAAGCATCCGAGCCACCAGACCGTTTATGAAGCAATATCTTTTGCAAGAAGAGTAGGGGCAAAGAATACATATTTGATTCACATGTCCCATCATGTAGGACTCCATGAAGAGGCTTCTGCTTCATTGCCTGTTGGTATTGAACTGGCTTATGACGGCCTGACAATTGATGTTCCCTCTTGATTTGTCATGGTCAAGATAAATAGTATTATTGAATTCTGTTATATCATAAGTCTTGCACCATATAAATCAGATGTTTCAAAGTAGGATATACTCCAAAATTTCATAGAAAGATATAAAAGAACAGTGCGCTGAAAATCCAATTCCAGCGCACTGCTCTTTTAATTCCACTGCAGTGCAGATAAATATCCAGCGCAGTGTTTTCTGTTTTTCTTATAACTTCAGTTTTGTCTTTAGCGTTCTATTTCTGAATTTCGTGAATAAATTCGTTCTGTCATTACTGAATTTTAAGTAATACTAATACTAAAGATTAATTGCATGCAAATAGCAATAATAACTATTATATTTCTGAGTTTTCAATTTGTGTTCTTTGTTATAAAGGTTTTTGGCGACATTCCAGATACTCTTTTGAAATATCTTCCGAAGAAACCTTGACTTTTGAAATTGAGAATCTCACTTACCTCTTTGATAGTATATTGCTGTTCACGCAATAGGTTTTTAGCCTTCTCAACGACAAATTCGCTAATCCACATTGAAGCGTTTTTTCCGCTATATTGCAGCGATACAGCTGAGAGATATTTGGGCGTTATGCCTAATTGTTCAGCATAGAACTGAACAGCCCTTTCTCGTACGCAGTGCTTGTTGAGCAAGCTTATAAAACTACGGTATAAGTTGTCCTGCTGTGATACAGTATTTCCTTGAGGCTTGAACTGCTGGTTGAATAGAGTTATGTTGTTAATCATTATGATATTGGCGTATGAACGCACAAACAGTTTCTGGTATTTATATGGGTCTCTAAGTAGTTCTTCCTTAAGTTCATTGTAAATATCTGTTCGATATGAAAAGAATTTATCGTCACACTTTTCATGGTAAAAGTCATGACTCATAGTAAGCATGTTGTAGCTTATGCCTATGTCTGTGAGCACGTCGTTTATAATACCTTGATACATTACATAAAGAAGGTATTTGAAATTGTTTGACGGAACGCCGAATTTTATAATTGATTCAGGCATCATGCAAACGCAGCTGCCTTGATGTAGTGTAATGTCTTTTTGGTTTATATTCAAGCCAACGTTTCCGTCTGTTACAAGCATAATTATCATTTCCCTTAATTTCAAAGGAGTAGATGAATTATACATCTTCTTTAATGAATCTTCTCCATTAAAATTGTCATACATCAATATATAATCCTCAATTCCGCATTTAGGAGAAGGTATTTTAGAGCAAATGCTGGCTATACTTATATTTTTAAGAGGTTTCATTTTCCTTATATTAATATAATAGGTGTATAATGAGTAATAGTTCTGTTAGTAGTTCACTTTAATCGGAAAAAACGCACCAATTCTTGTTACTTGTCAACTAAAATAAGTTTTTTGTTGTTGTGCGCTTGATATTCTCTTGGTGAAACACCTGTTATTCTCTTAAAATATCTTCCAAAGAAACTTTGAGTAGGAAAATTCATCTGCTTGCTGATGTCTTTGATTGTTTCATTCTTTGAATATAGCATTCCTTTTATCTTGAATGCGACATATTCGTCTATAACAGTAGAAGCAGAATTGCCCGTAAATGCAATAGTTATTGTAGAAAGATATTTTGGAGTAATAGAAAGTCTTTGAGCGTAGAACTGCACGGAACGCTCAGACTTGTAATTTTTTTCCAATTCGTCAAGAAACATGTTGAAAAGATTCGACTGTCTTGATTTTTTATCATCGTTAATAGCATTGTCCTTATTAATGAAGGAGTGAAAATATGCGAGGTAAGAGGTAAATAAAGCACGCAGATTAAATTCCTTAAGATAGTAGTCAGGACGTAAATGCTCACGTTTCATTCTCTGATAGCTTTTCAAAATGAGATTAATCTGTTCCGGATTAAAATGGAAATGATGGTAACAGAAACAGTCAGTTCTTATTGTGTGTTCAATCCCAATGTGGTCATATATGTCATTAACCAAGTTGCTGAGTGTCATAAAGCTAAAGAACAAACAAGTTGAATCTTCTATGCTAACCTTTACTCCTGGTGTAATGGCAATGAAATCATTGCTTTTTACTTTTATTAAAGTTTTGTTGGCATACAATGTCAAACATCCTTGCAACACTACTATAATCTGAATGTATTGATTATTGCATAGTGATTGAGTAGCTTTAATATTGGGATTTTTTTTGTCTGCAAAGTTATCAAAAACTATATATTTGTCTTGATAAGATGAAGAGAACAAATTTCCTACATTCTCTTTTGATATGATAAAATCTTCTTTCATTATGAAACTATATTCTGTTGTTTGTCAATAATAAATAATCCAAGTATTAATTATGCGTATAGATAGATTAATTAATTGAAAATATTATTGTCAATCTTCTTTAGCAGTTCTTAATATAAGAGTTGTTGCTCCAATTGTGATAATGGCACCATCCTCTATGTTTACTCTATCAACATCACGAAGTATGTTATTCATATAAAATGTTCCAGTTTCACTCGGTGCGTCTCTCAGAATATATTTTATGTCTCCCTGCTTGTTTTTTTTCACAGTGATAACACAATGAAAAGTGTCAACGCTCGGATCACGTGTTTCAATAGGCTTATTGATGCTGTTGCCTTTTACGTATCGCCCAAATTCGTTTTCTCCTAAATCAAGTGGGATTACCTGCTTGTAAGCAAATTGATTTTCTATAACTACAATACTGCCATAATCCTTTTTGTAAGCTTCCTCATCAAGGAATTTTTCCTGATGCATGTTTGTAAGTTTGGATTTACCGATTCTTATTCCGAACTCCTTTTTACAATGGTGGCACATGAAAACCAACGATTGCCCTTCTGCATATTTTGTTTCATCAAAGACAATATAATTGTCACATTTAGGACAACGTACTCTTTTCATAACAATTGTTCGTGAGATTATTAATGTAAATAATAAAACAATGCATATTTATCATCTATGTTTGGTAGAGTCTAAATATGCAAAGATATAAGTTAGTCTATTTTCAGTACCCAAGCTTCTTTAAAATCCTTACTTTGCTTACGTAATGAAAGTAGAGTCTCTGTGGCTTCAGATTCTGTGGAAAATTCAGAATATATAATTCTGCTGATTTTTCCTGTTCTGATGTAGCGCCCTTGGTCAAATCCTTCTTTTTTTAACTTATTTATATATTCTTCAGAGTTTGTTCGGCTGACATAGCTTGCAAGTACAATCACAAATTTCTTGTCAGCTGTAATTTCTGGATTTGTTGCTTCTGCAGTTGCATCAGAAGTGGGCTGCTGTATAGAAACGGAGTTAGTTTCATTGCTGGATTTTGTAACATTGGAATTTGCGCCTGTTGAAATATTAAATTTTTCCTGCGCATTTTCTGTAACAATGGTTTCAATTTTAGATTTATTTTCATTGTTAACATACAATGAACCAGCTACACATATATCAGATTCATTTTGTTTCAGCATATTAGGATATGAGAACAAAAAGAATAACAATACAGAAGCAGCTGCTGCAATAGCAACGTCAACCCAACGACGGTTTAAGCGTATTATGAGGCTTTTGTCTTCGCTTGCGTTTGCTTGACTGTTTTCCTCTGCTATATTTGCTTTGGTTGGTTTCAGGCTTCTTTCAGATTGTATAGGAAGAACATTTGTGTTTTGCAATGAACGTTGAATCTCTATTTGTTTTTCAACTATTGCTAGATTTTCAATTTCAAATGAATATAACCCATAAAGCGAAGGTGTCAAAAGACCTGAATCAATAGGGGAGAATGTTATGTTCTTTCCTATGCCCTTGTGAATTACGCCTATTCCGTTGAGATGATACTCTCCTGTTTCATCTAAAACTTGGACTAAATCTTCAACATCTGATGCTAATTGTTTGTATGCATCAGGGTATGATGCGTCAAACGCTTGCATATAGGATTGGATAAGTAGCCCGTCGTTAATTTGAAGGTTCTGGTTGAAACATATTGTTCTGTATGGTGGAAGGAATATGCCTTCACCTTTCTCTCCTAATCTTGCTGGGGCATGATTTGCAATAAATCCGCCAAATCCAGGGATTATGACACAGTCGTGTTCCAATAAGAGAATTTCAATATGTTTATCCAGCTTCATCATAGATATATTAAAATTTTAACAATACAGTCTTTTAATGGACTGTATTGTTTGAGTTTCTTTAGTTATTCAACAGGTGCTGTCTGTTCTGGCTGAGCTTCATTTGCAGGGAATGACTGCATATTTGAGGCGTCAGTTGATTGTATTGGTGCTGTGATGTTGATAGGAGCTTCTTCTATTGTGCTTTTTTCAACGAATGCGGCAGAAATAACACAGAGAACAACCATTACAACAATAAGTGTCCATGTTGCTTTTTCAAGAAAGTCTGTTGTTTTACGGACACCCATGATTTGATTTGAAGAGGAGAAACTTGATGCAAGGCCACCGCCTTTTGACTCCTGAATTAGAACAATTCCGCACATTAGTATAGATGCAAGAATTACGAGTACAATGATAAGTAAATACATTTTGTTATAAAATTTTAATTAATTGTCTGTTTGCAATTGTTTTATTTATTGTTAATGATTATTTCTAATAATTTCATTTGTGATGCAAAGTTAGAGCTTTTTTTCGGATTATTCAAACAAATTTTTCTTAATATTTCCAATGCCTGTTCGTATCTTCCTTGTTTTATGTAAATGTTAACCATGTTTTCAGTATATATCTCTTCATCTTCGCTTGAGATTTCTGGCGAAGTGTATTCATAGTTCTCGTCTGTTCCTTCGGGTATTTCAATGCGCTGTTTTCCTTTTGTTTCTTTAATGAATGACTCAATTAAGTCGTTGCCTTTCAATTTTGGTGAAGCCGATTCTGCGGGTTGTGCCGTTGTGTCGTCTTGCTGTATTAAGAAAGAGGCATAATCTGTTGTTAGGTCTGCAATGGAAGGAGTACGCTTGTCTCCGGAATTGTCATCGGCTTGGTTCGATAAAAAGTTGTTTATCAATGTGATAGTTCTGT
>JAFTTD010000250.1 GCA_017466965.1 Bacteroidaceae bacterium | reverse complement strand
TTCCGACCTGCCCAAGGCTCCAGAGCCGAAAACACCAGTGAATTTCTATAATTTGAGTATGGCAATCCTTTTTGACGCATACTCAACATGAATTAATAATTTATTATTACTCCTGCTGTTGCCACTTTGTTTATTTTTTCAGTTTTCATTTTCGTTTCTTTGTTGTATCTTTGCAGAAGTATTAAATGATTTAAGGAATAAGGAAAATAATCAATCAAGTATATATGTCTTCAAAGCTAAGATTCAAGGTTGTTGACGAGGCTTTCAAAAGAAAGCCGGTTGAAGTGGCAGTTCCGAAGGAACGTCCGTCAGAGTATTTCGCAAAGTACGTGTTCGACAGAAAGAAGATGCAGAAATATCTGCCTTCCAAAGTTTACAAGCAGATGTGCGACGTGATAGACAACGGCGCACCGTTCGACCGTGCCATAGCTGACGCAGTGGCAGAGGGAATGAAGAGATGGGCAATGGAACTGGGCGTTACGCACTACACACACTGGTTTCAACCTCTGACAGACGGTACGGCTGAGAAGCATGACGGATTCGTTGAGCATGACGGCAAGGGAGGCATGGTGGAGAAGTTTGAAGGCAAGCTGCTGATTCAGCAGGAACCGGACGCTTCGTCATTCCCTAACGGAGGAATACGCTCTACGTTCGAGGCGCGAGGATATACGGCATGGGACCCTTCTTCGCCAGTGTTCGTACTTGGAGACACACTGCTCATTCCTACTATCTTCATCTCCTTCACAGGAGAGGCTCTCGACTACAAGGCTCCGCTGAAGAAGTCGCTCAACGCCGTTGACAAGGCCGCTACGGCTGTGTGCCAGTATTTTGACAAGAAAGTGAAGAAGGTGATCTGCAACTTGGGATGGGAACAGGAGTACTTCCTCGTTGACGAGGCTCTGTATGCCGCTCGTCCTGACCTCGTGATGACGGGAAGAACGCTCATGGGGCATGATTCTGCAAAGAACCAGCAGATGGACGACCATTATTTCGGAGCTATACCTCCGCGTGTGGAGGCTTTCATGAAAGACCTTGAAATAAGGGCTCTTGAGCTTGGAATACCTTGCAAAACGCGACATAACGAGGCTGCGCCAAACCAGTTTGAGCTTGCTCCGATATACGAGGAGGCAAACCTTGCCGTTGACCACAATATGCTGATGATGTCGCTCATGAAGGAAGTGGCGCGCGAGCATGGATTCCGCTGCCTGCTTCATGAGAAGCCTTTCAAGGGCATCAATGGCTCTGGCAAGCACAACAACTGGTCGCTCTCTACTGATACTGGCGTTCTGCTGCATGCTCCGGGAAAAACTCCTATGGACAATCTCAGATTCGTCACTTTTATCGTGGAGACTCTGAAGGCTGTATATGACCACAACGGACTGCTAAAGGCCTCTATCGTAAGCGCTACGAATGCTCATCGTCTGGGTGGATATGAGGCTCCGCCAGCTATCATTTCGTCGTTCCTCGGCAAGACTGTGTCCGACCTTCTTGACCACGTTGAGAACGCTACTGATGACGAGATTCTGTCGGTAAGCGGAAAGAAGGCAATGCGTCTTGACATACCTTCAATACCTGAATTGCTGATTGACAATACTGACCGTAACCGAACTTCGCCTTTCGCCTTCACAGGAAACAGGTTTGAGTTCCGTGCCGTTGGAGCCGTTGCCAACTGTGCTTCTGCCATGCTCACACTGAATACGGCTGTTGCCGAAGCGCTCACAGAGTTCAAGAAGAGGGTGGATGTGCTTATTGCCAACGGCGAACGCAAGGAGACCGCCATTCTGAAGGTTGTTCGTGAGGACATTAAATATACAAAGCCTATACGCTTTGACGGAAACGGATACAGCGAAGAATGGAAGCAGGAGGCCGCTAAGCGAGGGCTTGACTGCGAAACAAGCTGTCCTGTCATTTATGACCGCTATCTTGACCCTAAGACTGTCAGGATGTTTGAGGACATGAAGGTGATGACTTCCTTTGAACTGCATGCGCGCAATGAGATTAAATGGGACACATATACAAAGAAGATTCAGATTGAAGCACGCGTGTTCGGCGACCTCTGCCTTAACCACATCATTCCTGTTGTTACAAACTATCAGTCAATGCTCATTGACAATGTGCATAAGGTTATGGACATATTCGAGCCAGAGAAGGCGCGCTTGGTTTCTGCTAACAACATATATCTGATAGAGAAGATTTCTGAACACGAATCTTACATTGTGGAGAATGTGAAGAAGCTCGTAGAGGCGCGCAAGGTGGCTAACCGCATTGAAAGTGAGCGTGAAAAGGCAATTGCATACCATGACACTGTGGCGACAATGATTGAGCAGATTCGTTATCACATTGACGAACTGGAGATGATTGTTGACGATGAAATGTGGTCGCTGCCTAAGTACCGTGAACTTTTGTTCATACGCTGACGCTTGTTGTGTATTCATAAAGCCGGCGCATATATAACGAACAGTTTTTATCGGACGCCATTAATAATGAACATTTTTATCGGATACCAATAAAAACGAACATTTTATCGGACACCAATTATAACGAACAACAACGGGAACGTCATTGCGATGTTCCCGTTGTTGCTTTATTGCTCTCAGCCGGAATGTTGCCGGCTTTTTGTTTTCTGTACTGCAAAAGATGTTCTGTGTCAGATAAGCGGCATTCCCCATTCAGCGCACTCCTTGCGCATTGAGTCTGGCCAGATGCTTGCTTGTATCTCTCCGATATGAGCTTTATGGAGCAGTACCATGCACAGGCGGCTTTGGCCGATTCCGCCTCCGATGCTCAGCGGAAGTTCGCCGTTTATGAGGCGCTGGTGGAAGTAGAGTTCCTTTCTGTCCTCTTTTCCTGTCAGTTCAAGCTGGTGGAGCAGAGTTTCCTTGTCCACTCTTATTCCCATTGAAGAAAGCTCGAATCCTCGCTTCAGTATAGGGTTCCATATCATGATGTCGCCGTTCAGTCCCTTGAATCCGTCTGAATTCGGTGTGGTCCAGTCGTCGTAGTCAGGTGCGCGTGTGTCATGACGTGTGCCGTCTGAGAGTTCGCCTCCTATGCCGATGATGAAGACTGCGCCATATTCCTTGCAGATGGCATCCTCTCGCTGTTTAGGCGTCATGCCGGGGTATCTTCTCATAAGCTCCTCGCTGTGTATGAAGTAAATGTCCTCTGGCAGGAACGGCTCTATCTGAGGATAAGACTCGCATACGAGGTATTCTGTTCTTCTGATGGCTCTGTATATGCTTGCCACTGTCTTCTTCAGGTAGTCGAGGTTCCTGTTCTCGCTGGTTATGGTGCGCTCCCAGTCCCATTGGTCAACATATAGGGAGTGTAGGTTGTCCAGCTCTTCGTCACCTCTGATGGCGTTCATGTCGGTGTATAGTCCGTATCCGGGCTTGATGTTGTACTCTGCAAGCATCAGCCTTTTCCATTTCGCCAATGAATGTACCACTTCCGCCACGTTGTCCTGCATGTCCTTGATGGGGAATGATACGGGGCGTTCCACTCCGTTCAGGTCGTCGTTTATGCCTAAGCCTCTCATTACGAACAGTGGTGCTGTCACTCGTCTGAGCCTTAGCGCTGTTGAGAGATTGGCCTGGAAGAAGTCTTTTATCTGTTTTATGCCCAATTCTGTCTGAATGGGGTCAAGCAGCTGTTTGTATCCTTCTGGTTTTATAAGTTTACTCATTATTATTGCTTTTCATTGTTATTTTGTAGTGCAAATATAGGGTTATTTCTCCATTTGGGAAACTATTTTGCCAAAACAATGATAAAAAGATATTAAATAACGGTTTTTGCTTGCTTGCTGATATGCGGTGCTATGCTTCAAACTGTCCGGTGCTATGCTTCAAGCTGTCCGGTGTTATGCTTCAAGCTGTCCGATGATTTCGTCTATCGACTTGCATCCGTGTTTGTCGAGCCAGTCGCTTATTCCGTTTGCAACTTTTACTGTTATTGCCGGATCTATGAAGTTCGCTGTGCCGATTTCTATTGCTCTTGCTCCTGCAAGGAAGAATTCAATGGCGTCTTTCTCGTTCATTATGCCTCCGAGTCCTATTACAGGCACTTTCACTGCCTTTGCCACTTGCCATACGCATCTTACTGCCACTGGCTTCACGGCTGGTCCGCTCAGTCCTCCTGTGGCGATGGATAGGATAGGCTTGCGCTTTTCAATGTCTATTGCCATTCCCATCAGTGTGTTGATGAGCGAGAGTGCGTCTGCGCCGGCGTCTTCCACGCTGCGCGCTATGTCTGTTATGCTTGTCACGTTTGGTGAGAGTTTTACTATGAGTGTCTTCTTGTATGCCTCTCTTACTGCCTTTACCACACTTGCTGCTCCGTCGGGTGTTACTCCGAATGCCATTCCTCCTTGGCGCACGTTAGGGCAGCTGATGTTCAGTTCTATTGCGGGTATGTTGTCAAGCTCATTTATTCGTGCCGCACATTCTGCATAGTCTTCCGGACTGTTGCCCGACACGTTTACTATCATGTTGGTGCTGATGTCCTTTATTTGGGGGTATATGTTGTTGCAGAAGTAGTCAACTCCCTTGTTCTGCAGTCCTACGCAGTTGAGCATTCCGCTTGGTGTTTCTGCCATTCTCGGATAGTCGTTTCCCTCGCGCGGATTGAGCGTTGTGCCTTTCACTATGATTCCGCCTATGTCTTCCAGGTTTACGAAGTCGGCGAATTCAATCCCGTAACCGAATGTTCCTGATGCTGTCATTACCGGATTCTTCATTGTGAGCCCGGCTATTCTGGTTGTTAAATCTGCCATGTCAAGTCTTCTATGTTAAATACAGGTCCTTCTTTGCATACGCATACGTTTCCTTTTACTGTCTTTTCTACACAGCACAAGCAGGCTCCGAGTCCGCATGCCATCATGTTCTCTAATGATACTTCGCACGGTATGCCTGCCGCTTTGGCGTATTTAGCCACAGCCATCATCATTGGCTTAGGGCCGCAGGTTGATATTCTTGAGAATTTCTCTTTTGTGAGGATTGAATGTTGTGTGACGAATCCTTTTTCTCCTTCCGAACCGTCTTCGGTAGTGATGTAAACGTCTCCTATGGCGCGGAAGAGGTCGAGCTCGAGCAGGTCTGCGCTTGAGCGGGCTCCGAGCA
>JAFTTD010000249.1 GCA_017466965.1 Bacteroidaceae bacterium | reverse complement strand
GAAATTATTAGTAACCTCACTCCAAAGGAACTGGCCTGTATTAGTATGCAAGGCACGTATCCGGAGAACAACAACAGTCATCAGGAAACGCTGATAACTGCTGCTTGCACTCCTGTAAGTGTCGAGTATGCGCTTAGTTCTGGCAGACTGCAGCAGATAAGTCCAATGCGCTCCGGCAAGACATATTGTCCATGAAAAGTATATCCACAGCAAGAAGATTATCAGAGTAGCCAAGTCGCCATATACATTGCGGTAGTTGCCAAACATCATAATGATGGAATAACTGAAATACTGCATTGCACAGAAAATAATGCCGCACACCGTTGCCGACAACAATGCAAATTTGCAAACCACCTTGCACTTAGGAATAAGCTTATACATCAAAAACAAAAGCAGCACATAAGCACCAGCAGAAAGGAACAATGTATTGCTGCCCAAATTCAGGCTGCCATGAAAATATGAAGATACGCTCCACCAGATAGCAAGAAGCACAATGACGGCAAACGGAATGACAAGCACGAAAGCAAATGTTTTCAGCAAAGTAAGAAAACTGCGTCCTCGCTCCTCCCACTGGTGATTGAACTCCTGGTCTATAGTCTGAAATATAGAAAACACCGAATAAAGCAGCACTACCAAACCAACACTGGCGCCCAACCACGAGTTCAGATGCGTATTGTCAAGATAGCTGTCAGTGAAAGCAAGCAACTTGCTCGACACCATCTCCTGGCCATAGAAAAACTCACTGACCTGCGCCTTGAACTCATTAGCATACCCCAACCCCTTTGCCACTGCAACCATTAGCGACAGAACAGGAACAATAGCAAAAAGAGTATGATAAGTCAAGGCTGCAGAAGAACGTTTCGGACACATGAAACTTTCCCACAAATCCTTCAACGACCATCCGACAATCGTCAAAGCAGGCAATACAATGTCAGTGCAAACAGACTGGACTTTTAACTTAAATTCAATAAATCGTGTATTTTTCTTCATCATAACGCAAAAATATGCAAAAATTTTCGTTCTGACAATTTTAAATCCAACAAACATTTACAAACCTACATTACACCTGATCATCAACGAGCCTGCGTTTGTATGAAAACGAGCCTGCGTTTAAAAATAAACGAGCCTGCGTTTAAATGGCAATGAGCCTGCATTATTATAAAAATTATCTATATTTGCAAAACAAAATGGCATTACCGATATTATGACAACACAGAACAAGTTTAGTCAAATAACATCAGGCATGGGGAACAGCCACTCCCTTAATGACACTGTCCATACAAACAAAAGCCACATTAACATATTGCGCCTTGAAACCTCAGAAGGCAAGATATTTGAAAAAATATGCCAATGGAACTATCATTGGTGGGGAACAAGAGACGGATACAGCCTTGACGAGGTGAAATACAACATGAGCCATTCGTTATGCACGGGCAGCAGGATGCCCCAGACATTTGTGGCAATGTCAGAAGGCGAGCCAGTAGGAATGTATCAGATATCCATGTCTGACGACCTTCCGAGCCGTCCCGACATTTATCCATGGCTGATAAACGTATATGTAGAAGAGAAATTCCGCGGAAAAGGAGTGTGCAGGGCGCTAATGAATACAGTTGCCGACAACGCAAAAAGAATTGGTGTCAGCGAAATATACTTATACACCCGCCACACCGGTCTGTACGAAAAGTTCAATTGGAAATTTGTTGATCTCGTCCCGACATTCAGAAAAGATTCACCGCTTGAAAGACTGTATAGATTGAAGATTGAATAGAGAAACCACTAAAAATATATCCGAATATGAAAATAATAAACAAATCATTGATTGACAATGTTTCAGAGCAGGCAAAAGCATCGCCACGCCTTCGCAAGAACTTTAATTTTCATCAGAGCCTTGACGACAAGTGTCACCGTTTTCTTAATGCTCTGGAAATAGGGACAGAAGTGCCTGTACATCATCACGTCACTAAAGATGAAACTTTTATCATTTTAAGAGGAAAGGTGAAAGTCAACATCTATAACGACGAAGGGGAGCTGACAGACAGCATAACACTTTGTCATGAAGAGGGATGCTACGGAGTTGACATTCCTAAAAACACATGGCACAATGTGGAATGTTTGGAACAGGACAGTGTAATCTTTGAAGTGAAAGAAGGACCGTTCATACCACATGAAATAGACGGAATACTGGAAATAAAGAATAATTAATGAAAACACTGCATAGGCACATAAGCATAATAGTTCTTTTATGTCTTTGCCACATCGGTCATGCAAAGCAACGTTTCTTGCCCGAACATCCAAGATTACTGTTCACATTGCATGAAGAAGCAAGAATCAAGAGACTCATTGAAAAAGATGCTTTCGCTAACGAGCTGGCATATTTCTTCAGGAATGAGGCTGATTCAATTGTTGCGCTGCAACAGATAAAGTACAAGAAGGTTGAGATGGGTGAAACAAGCCACATTCTGAACATTTCAAGAGAATATCTTTATCGGTTAGGCACACTGTCATTAGCTTATCGCCTTTACCAAGACACGAAATATCTTGAAGCTGCTAACAAGGCAATACTATGGGTTTGCAGATTCCCCGACTGGAACCCGCCCCATTATCTTGACACTGCAGAAATGGCTACGGCTGTGGCCATAGCATACGACTGGCTTTTCCATTCACTGCCCGACTCCACCAAATCATTGGCTAAAGAATGTTTATACGATCGCGCCATCTCACTTGCCATAAACGAATATGAGACAGGCAAATCCGGCAGTTGGGCTAAAAGAGAAACAAACTGGAACGTAGTATGCAATGCCGGCATGACAATGGCAGCACTTGCCGTTGCAGAAGACTATCCCGACGAGAACAGCATTATTTTAGACAACGCAGCCCACTACATGCCTAACTGCCTGAAACATTTTGCTCCTGACGGAGTTTGCTATGAAGGTCCAAACTACTGGAGCTACACCACAACATATCTATCCATATATCTGAAGGCCGTTGCAGACAACGACAACAACAGAGGCGGAATTGTAAAAATGCCGGGAATAAAAGAAACGGCGCTCTATCAGAAACGCACCTTATC
This sequence comes from Bacteroidaceae bacterium, assembly GCA_017466965.1. The sequence continues at coordinate 1,574 of JAFTTD010000249.1, read as the reverse complement.
TCCTAACGGAAGAGTTTTCAACTTTGGAAACGCCGCTAATGAGAAACCAAGTACTCCTGCATTCTTTCTGTTCAGCAACATATTCAACATCCCAGAAGTGGCATCATGGAATATCAAAGAATTAAAGCACCTGATACGAAACGGCAAAAGAACCAACCAAATGTTCTTCCTTGAACTACCATGGATTAATTTAACGGAAAGCCAAAGAGACAAGAAACTGCCGAAATTGGATATTTACAGGAATGAAATCAATGACATCATTGTATTTAACGGGAACAGAACTAAGAAAGGAGCCATTTATATGATTGCCAAGGGTGGACAGCCCCAAAAAGCACATCAGCAGCTCGACTGCGGCACCTTCCTGATTGAAAGTGACGGTATATGCTGGACTGAAGATATAGGCCATGACTCTTATAGTCTGCCTGGATTTTGGGACTACACGCCAAAGGGTAAACGTTGGGATTATTTCCGCAATACCAATATGGCACACAACACAATAAACATTGACCACAAGAACCAACACTCAGGAGGCAAAGCCTACATCATAAAGCACAAGACATCCAAGTCCAAACCATTTGTCACATTAGATTTGACATCATTATACAAAGACCAGGCTACAAATGTGACAAGGACATTCACACTAAAGAACGACTACACAATGGAGACAAAGGACTGTATAGAACTGAGCAATCCGCAATCAACAGCATATTGGAGAGCAATAACACATGCAAAAGTTGAAATAAACAAGAACAGGCTTCATCTTGAAAAAGACGGCAAACATTTTTACATGAAAATAACTTCCCCTCAAGATGCAACATTCGTGAGTTTTCCAGCCACACCAAACACTGATGCAGAACGCCCTATTACAAACACCAGCATCATAGAAACAGGTTGCAAATTCAGCCAAGGCAAAGGAGAAATAATAATACAGATGAGCAGCAAGGAATTATAAATAATTTCAACTTTCACAAGTTTTAGAAATAAAGAAGGATGTAAAAAGCAGAAAACATAAAACAAAAGAGGCGGTCTGATCATTGAACAGATACCGCCTCATATCAAGATACATTATGCAGTTCTAACTACCTTTTACCCCATATACTTTCCATCATTGCAAATCCAACAGGATCATGCTTCTTCAGCAGTTCATAGTTGAATGGGTAATAGTCGTTTTCTCCCCAGTATGCCTCACACATCTCCGCAAAATACTCCCAAACAGTATTCATGCAATAAACGTCAGTCACCTTAGTCCATTGGCTCTGCTTATTATAGCTTGTATCAGACCTGTACCAACCCTCTTTGTATAGTCCTTTATCCTTTGCATTCTGATATGCCTGGTTAATCACCTGGTTATTTTCTCCGCCAAGTCCCTGGTCATGATAAAGATGGCAGAGTTCATGCAGCACCATCAGCGGCTGATTAGTTCTTGACCAAGAAACATATTTGTTATAATTTGTGATTTCAACACATTTGCCCTTCTCATCCAGATCACCGATAGACGCAGGATAGCCAGCCCAGGTATGATACCATGCGGCACTTGAGTTATGCTTATTGTTTCTTTCCATCCATATAGGTCT
>JAFTTD010000023.1 GCA_017466965.1 Bacteroidaceae bacterium | reverse complement strand
TTTTTATCAGTTTGGGGTATCTATATTGCAGTTTTTAGAGTATTTTTGTTGAAAATAACATTTTCTTATGATGGATTGGAACAGATTGATATCAAACAAGCGACTCGGGCAAGAAGAATTACATTATGACAGGAAAGACGACAGGTCTGAATTCAAACGAGATTATGACCGTTTGATATTTTCCGCACCCTTCCGAAGACTTCAGAACAAGACTCAAGTATTTCCTTTACCGGGAAGCATATTCGTACACAACCGACTGACTCATAGTCTCGAAGTGGCAAGCGTGGGACGTTCACTCGGTGACGACGTGGCACGCCTACTAGTTAAAAGACATCCAGAACTTACAGATTCCCACATAATGGAAATAGGCGACATAGTGAGCAGCGCATGTTTAGCTCACGACATGGGAAATCCGCCATTTGGTCATTCGGGAGAAAAAGCGATTGCCACATATTTTTCTGAAGGCAACGGATTGCAATACAAATCCTTATTAACGCCCGACCAATGGAACGATCTAATTCATTATGAAGGAAATGCAAACGCCTTCAGACTGCTAACCCACCAATTCAAAGGACGCAGAAAAGGCGGATTCGTCATGACATATTCAACATTAGCATCGATTGTCAAATATCCATTTCCTTCGTCTTCTGCAGGCAAAAAACAAAAATTCGGTTTCTTCACAACAGAAGTGGAAACTTACATGCAAATTGCAAAAGAATTAGGAATACAAAAAATCGGCAACAACAAATTTGCACGCCACCCATTGGTATATCTTGTTGAAGCAGCAGATGACATCTGCTATGAAATCATGGACATAGAAGATGCGCACAAACTGAAACTACTGTCAACAGAAGAAACAAAAGAATTGCTACTCGCTTTCTTTTCAGACGAACGCAAAAAGAAAATACTTAAAGTTTGCAACGATGTTTATGACATAAACGAACAAATAGTATATTTGCGCTCGTCAGTCATAGGAACTCTTGAACGAGAATGTGTAAAAGTTTTTGCAGAAAACGAGGAAAGCATCTTAGAAGGAAAATTTGAAGGCTCACTGATAAAAAACATATCTCCAGAGCTGAAAGACGCGTACAGCAAGTGCGTGGACATATCTGCGAAAAGAATATACCAAAGCAAGGATGTCGTTGACATAGAACTGGCTGGACACAAAGTAATAAGCACCCTTATAGATTTATTCACTACGGCAGCAATGAATCCTGACAAAGCTTATTCTAAACTACTGTTACACAGGGTGTCTTCTCAGTACGAAGTCACATCAGAAGACACCTTCACACGCATAATGGCTGTACTTGACTTTGTTTCAGGAATGACAGACGTGTTCGCTCTTGACCTTTTCAGAAAAATAAACGGAGAGAGCATTCCTATCATTTAATTTATTATCAACTCATGCAGAACCCTAAAGCGGTACTTGTGAAACTTAACCAAATTTCATTTATGAAGAGATATTACATAACACTTATATTATTCATAACAGTTGTTTTTTCACATGGACAAACACCCGATTTTTTATTCAAAGAATTTGAGAAAGAGCCTGAGATTGAAGCTTTTGAAGTTTCTGCACTCATGATGAAACTTGCACGTTTGGCAATGCCCAAAGAAAATGCCAAGTACATCAAAGACATAAAATCAATGAACATATTAAATTTAACGTGAGTTCGGTATAAGAATCATTCAATTCTTCTGCTTTTGTCAATAAATTCAATGTTCATAGATGGTTTCTTTGGCAAAAGATTGTATGCAATGAGTCCTGCAAGCAGATTTGTGGCAAAATTATCTATTGAGCGATGTCTGGTATGCTCTATATGACATACATTCTTGAGTTCGTCATTGACGGTTTCTATCAACGCTCTTTTCCTGAGCATGATTTTGTCACGCAAGTTCATGAGCGAGTTTTTCATGTTCCTTTTTATCTTAGTTACAAGGTGTATGTCATCCACAAACAGCGTCTCAAATAGTTCCTGGCTGATATACCCTCTGTCGGCATACAATTTTCCGAACAGCCTTTCTGTGAAAGTCTTGTCTTTCAGCGGTTCACGGTCGTCAATATTCCCTGATGTGAGCCTCCACTGGATAATCTCACCCTTGTCGTTAATTACCAAGTGCAGCTTGAACCAGTAAAACCAGCCCATAGTGCATTTCCCCTTCTCCGCCCAGCCTTTCATCGTCTTATGGCTGTGCTCCCTCTTTATGTGGCAGGCAACCAAAGGGGTGGAGTCAATGATTGATATCCCGGTGCATTTGCCCAAAGAGCACGTTTGAAGAAACAGCAGAAGTTGGATGCCCACTTGCGACTGCCGTTCCACAAAACGATTGTAGGACAAGGTTTTGGGAAAC
>JAFTTD010000248.1 GCA_017466965.1 Bacteroidaceae bacterium | reverse complement strand
GAAACTTATATTGATGTTATTCGCTGCTCTTGCTGTCTGCGGAACGCTTATTGCTCAGCAGAAGCAGGGGCATGTCAGGCGTCCCAAACCAAGAGGTGTCGGGGTAAACACTGTTGTGGGACAGGCGCAACTTGAAGTGCAGTACGCATTCAACGCTGAAGATGTAAAAAATCAGAACACGTATATTGACCTCCACTGTCTGCTTGTCGGCTATAACTGACAGAGCAAGCACTTCAGCCTTTTTTTAGAAAGGGGCGACTCTTTGTATGATGCCTATTTGAAAGCTCATCCCAATGCTGAAGGGGTGCCGAGCAATTCTTTCACATTCGGAAGGAACGGAGAGTACTGGTGCGAATACCTATATACTGAGATATTCACTGAGGATGGTGTGCAGACGTTCTATTCATGGATGCCGTGGGCAATGGAGAAGTACAATGCTTACTATACTGAGCCGACAGGCATGCAGAAATGGATTGTGGAAACAGACACTCAGACTATTCTTGGCTACAATTGTCAGAAAGCTGTATGCAGTTGGCGGGGACGCAGTTTTGTCGCGTGGTTTGCATCCGACATTCCGGTGAAGCTTGGACCGTGGAAGTTCAATGGTCTCCCTGGACTTATTCTGAAACTGCATGATACGGAAAATCTTTACGTATATGAGGCGGTAAGTTTACGCTCAGGAAGTTTCCCAATCAAAAAACGTGACTACAAGGATTTTTCGAAAGATAGCCGCAAACATATTCATAGGCTTCAAGTAGCAGCAAACCGTGACCATTTGAAAACAGGTGGAGCGTATAGCAGATCAACAGGGCTGCCTATGTCTAAAAAGTACTCCTACGATCCTCTGGAAAAAGAGTAGTGTTTTTTTAGGAGTTAAGGAGTTAGAGGAGTTAAGAAGTTAAGAAGTTAAGTAGTTAAGGAGTTAAGAAGTTAAGTTTTTAGTAGTTCAGGAGTTCGGGAGTTCAGGAGTTCAGACGAATGCATTGGAAGGCATTGCCTACCTCACAACCTCACAACCTTTAAAAAAAGGAGTTCAGACAGTACCATAGGGTGGCATAGCAAACTCAAAAACTTACAAACTCACAAACTTAAAAACTTAAAATCAGACTTAAACAAACCCTTAAATCAAGAGCTGTATAATTATAACACATAATGACAAGATGAAAAAGATATTTATTGCATGTATAGTTGCTTTTGCTGTATGCGGCGACATGAGCGCACAGCCCAAAGATGGAGGAAGATGTCCTTCGCCCATATATGACAGGGGCTTTTCAAAGATGGATGTGCTTGACACCACTCAGATGCGTGTACGCTATGCCTTCTGTGCTGAAAAGATTGATGACCCGCTGACTTATATTGATTTGCAACGGCTTGATGTTGGCAGACATATACGTAAGTATTATAGTGAGTTTGTCTATCTCAACGATTCCCTCCGCATGATATGGGCTGATGCGAACCCTAACGCAGGTTCAGCGCCAAATTGGTTGAGCGTGAAAAGTCGCAATTACGACCAGTGGAGCGAATACGAATGGAGCGACTACTTTTTCGAGGACGGCCAACTGACGGAATACTGTCAGATGCCAACGTGGCTGCATCGCTATAACTCCAAATATACGGAGCCGATTCCGAAACAGAAATGGACGCTGACAAACGAAACACAGACTATCATTGGCTACGAATGTCAGAAAGCAACGTGCCGATTCCGTGGACGTGACTTTGAAGCATGGTTTACTACGGATATACCTGTGGAATGCGGCCCGTGGAAGTTCGGCGGACTCCCCGGACTTATTCTGAAGGTTTATGACAAGGGGCGTCTTTACACCTTTGAGGCCATTGGCATTGAAACACAGAAATATCCCGTCACACGTTTCAGGAGTTTCAAAGATTACACGAATTATTCTCGTGAGAAAGTGTGGAAACTGCAGCGCTCGTTCCATGAAAACTGGTTTAAGGCTGTTGACTACCGCAAAGGCACAATTGATGCTTCGGGCAATTTTGTTGTTGGCGAAGCCGTATCTGTTCACACCCCCTATGAACCGTTGGAATTAGAATGAGGCGACCCCCTTCAGTCTCTTCCCTTTATCCATATAATTCAATATGAAAAATAATGGTCAATATGAAGAATAAAAATTTAGCAGTCATGACTATGCTGTTTCTGTTGCCCCTTTCAATGACGGGACAGACCGTCATAGAAGGAACTGTTGCTGATTCACTCGGCACATTGGCAGATGCCTATGTCACTGTGTCGCCAAAAGGCGGGACAAGCATCGTAGGCTTTGCCGATACCGATGAGAAGGGGCATTACAGACTGGAGTTCACTACTGAGGCTGACTCTGTAACAGTCATTGCTGCGGGAATGACAATTGGTCGGCACATGAGGACAGTGGCAAACCGTTCTCAGAAGCTCGACATTCGCGTTGCGAAGAAGTCTGTCGAACTCAAGGAAGTGTCGGTCAAGGCACAGAAGATTCGTTTAGAGGGCGACACCCTGAAGTATAATGTGGCGGCATACACCCGGCAGGGCGACCGAGTAATTGGTGATGTGCTGAAGAACATGCCCGGCATAGAAGTGTCGGAGAGCGGAAGAATAAAGTTCAACGGCAAGAGCATAAAGAAGTTCTATGTTGAAGACATGGACCTGTTGCAGGGGCGATACGGCATAGCCACCAACAATATCAACGCCCAGGATGTCGCCACGGTGGAAGTGCTCGAGAACCATCAGCCCGTCAAGTCGCTGCAAGGCAAGGTGCTGACCGACGATGTTGCGATAAACCTGAAACTGAAAAATTCCGCAAAGGGAACCGTCGCCGTAAACTCAATGTTCGGAGGCGGGTACAACCTGCCAGGCGGCGACATTCGTTTTGGCGGACTGAAGGGAGCTTTGTGGACAGCCGAACTTGTAGGGATGCATTTCGCCAAAACTCGCCAGAACATGACTTTGTACAAAGGCAACAACACGGGCGACGACGTGTCGAAGGAACTGACCTCCCATTATTCCAGCATCAACAGCGTAGGCCTTTACCCGTTCTGCCCCACAGGGGCCATCCTTCCGTCAGGTTCCGGACTGCCGCAGAAGCGCACGTTCGACAACCGTTCCCATGTGCTGTCGGCAAACCATCTGGAGAAGTTAGGCAAGGATGCGGAGATGACATTCAACCTTTCGTACCACGACGACAACATACGCCGTGAGGGCAATTCGCAGAGCGACATCTTTCTGAGCGGCGACCGGCGTCTGCACACTTCGGAGGCAATGGTTTCGCAAAGCCACATCCACAACCTGAGCGGGCAAGCGCGCTATTGCCGTAACGCCTCCGACGGATTCCTTGCCAATGTGCTCAGCATTGACGCCAACTGGAATTCAGACGATGTGACGAGCAGCACCCACTGGTCTTCCCTCCGGGGAGGGACTGGCGGAGAGAGCGTAAGCCAACGTTTCGACCGTCCGGGATGGTCGGTGAGCAACACGTTCAACACCATCCGAAACATTGGCAAGCACAACCTCGACCTCCACTTTTCGCTTGGCTACTCCAAACGCCCCAACACACTGGCTGTTGGGATAGACAGCCTTGCCGCTGCATCACTGACGGAGTATGTGCAGGACGTCAATTCGCACCATATAGCAGGTGATTTCCACACAAACTTCAGACTTGCGCTGGGCGACTTCAAGGCCTCCTACGGGATTGTGGCCCATGCCAGCCTTCACGGGATTGAAACAGATTTGTCCGGTTACACCTCAACATTGCAGCACGCTAACGACCTTTGGTACAACACCTACGAACTGACGCTCGGACAGCACTACACATACGACTATCGGCGGTTCCAGGTGAACCTGGGATGCCCCCTAAGTCTTTATACCCAGATGCTTGATGACAGAATCCGCCATTCACGGGATACATACACCCATTTGCTCGTGTCGCCAACTCTCTCTATGAAATACTACTGGCGCGACTGGTCATCGTCAATGAGCGCAAGCTACAACAAGACTGTAGGCGACCCGGGAGGAATATACAGCGGCTACATCATGCACAACTACCGCTCTTTCCAGCGCAGCTATGTTGACCAGCTTTCCGAAACCGACCGCATAGGAGCGAACCTGTCGGTGAGCTACCGCAACGCCCTGACAGCCACATTCGCCAATATCGGAGCAAGCTGTTCGCGCACCCGCGACAACCAGATCTACGGCTACGACTACGACGGAGCTACAAGCGTGGTGAACGCTGTTGACAGACGTACCGTTTCCGACAGCTACAGCGTCAGTGGCGAACTGAGCAAGGGTTTCGACTGGCTGCAGTCCTCACTGAGAGCCTTCGGAGGGTACAGCGCATCGGAGAGCGAACGCCTTGTGGGCGGAAAGGTATATGCGCTGAGCTCGCGCACCGTCAGCATTGGAGGTGGAGGCACAATCACCCCTCTTCCGTGGTTCAACATCGTGGTGAGCAGCGGATACAGCTGGAGCAGGAGTTCCGCCGACGGCGCTTCCGCACAGAGGGCGCAAACAGTGCGTTCGGCCACACAGCGGGTGAAGATGAATGTGTATGTCACAAAAAATCTCACCCTCGCAGCCACGGCAGAAGACAACTACAACAACCTGACAGCCGACAATCGTCACGCATGGTTCGGCGATGTGCAGGCAAAATACAGGCTCGGCATAGCTGATTTGGAATTGGAGGTGAACAACGTGTTTAACCAGAAAACCTACACCAGGGTGAACTACAGCGGACTTGACATCCACTCGTCCACAAGTATGCTCCGCCCCATGAACATCGTTGCAAAAGTGAGGTTCAAGCTCTTGTGAGAGTTTTTCTCTGCTCTTAAATCCTAAACATCTTAATTTGTGGCAAAATATATTTTATCTGTCTACGTAGGATTCTTTATATGTCAGTGACTTTTACATAAATCTCAATGGTTTATATATAAATGTCACTGACTTTTATATAAATGTCAATGTATTAAAGAATATCCATAATTCTTTTTGGAAAAATTATTTATGTTGAGAAAGTAAAAAATTATGTGTAGTCTCAAATACTGCCGCAGACCATCTTGTAGCCTGTTCCCCTGACATTGATGATTCGTATAGAAGGGTCGCGGCGCAGATGGTGGCGTAGCTTTGTGATGAACACGTGCAGACTGCGGGTGTTGAAGTAGCTGTCGTCGCCCCACAGTTCTATTAACAGTTGACGGGTTTCAACCACATGGCCAGTGCCGCTGCTGAGGCGGTAGAGTATTTCCGACTCTCGGTGGGAAAGCTCCGTTGTTGTGCCGTCGGCAAAGGTGAGTGTCTGCGCCACAGGCGAGAACACGTAGCTACTTATGTGTATTCGTTCCGGGCGTTTCCGGTCAAAGGGCTTGTCGGTATCGACATATGCTCTTCCTGCCAGCGCCTTGATGCGCACTATGAGTTCCTGCATGCTGAAGGGTTTCTTCAGATAGTCGTTGGCTCCAGATTCAAATCCTCTGACCACATCGTTTACTGACGAACGCGCCGTGAGGAAGAGAACGGGATTTTGGTGACCGCTTCTGCGCAGGCGCTTCAGCATTTCAAAACCGTCCATTCTGGGCATCATCACGTCGGCAACCACCACATCAGGGCGAGCCGCGCTGAAAAGAGTCAGTGCCTCTTCGCCGTCGTGAGCCGTGAAGACGGTGAACCCCAATTCCGAAAGTGTATCGCTGATGATGGCCGCCAGCGTCGGCTCATCTTCCGCAAGCAATACTTTTATATTCTTATTCATCCTCATCGCTGTTTATTTCTATATAGAACGTGCTTCCTTTGCCGGGACGGCTGTTCATGCTGACAGTGCCGCCGTGCATTCCGACTATGGTCTTGACGTAATAAAGCCCCAGTCCGTAGCCCTTCACCTGATGGAGGTTGCCTGTCGGTACCCTGTAGAACTTGTCGAACACATACCGCTGATTGTCACGGCTTATTCCCACTCCGTTGTCGCTTACTGATATTCTTATGCCTCCCTTTCCGTTGGGAAAGCAAGCTACGCGGACTTTCGCTTCGTTTCCCGAATACTTCAGCGCATTGTCTATCAGGTTTCCTATGGCGTTGGTCATGTGAACGCGATCGACTGACGCGAACATCCTTTCCGGCTCTGCTGTCAGCTCTATTGCCGACTCCCCGTTGGCCTTCAGCCTGAACGTGCGTACTACGTCTTGCAGCAGTTCGCCTATGTCGGTCTTCTCCCTTGTCAGTCTGAAGCCCTTTCGCCTCTCCATGCTCACTGACAGTATTTGCTCAACAAGGGCGCTCAGCTTGCTCAGCTGCTCCTGGCATACCAGCAGGTATTTTCTCCTTTCGTTCTCGTCGCAGCCCTTCTTGAAGTTCAGCAGCACATCGTTTGCTGCATACGCCACTGCAATGGGTGTCTTCAGCTCGTGGGTCATGTTGTTGGTGAAGTCGGTCTTCATCTCGTCGAGCGACTTCTGCTGAAGGATTATGTGAATCAGATACCAAAACGAGAACGTCAGCACGATGACGATGATGAACGAAGTGAGCAGTATGCCGCCCATCTGGCGCAGCACTATCGAGGTGACAGGGGCAGTCCAAAGGCGATAAGTAAGGAGTCCATCTGTGTCGAAGGAGTAGTCGTAGCTTAGTGATTCGGCGGTGGACTGGAACGCGGAGTCGCATCTGACAACAATAGTGTCGCATGCGTGCGAAGACGGGTGTTGCCTCACTACTTCAAGCTTGTAGGGTTGGAGCACGCCCGCTTCCTGCAGTTGCAGACTTCGCAGGCTGTCATACACGGAGTAGTCAGCGGGGCACAGCTGGTCTATGCCGATGTGTATCCCTTTCTGAAGAACCATGGCCAGGTCGAGCAGGTCGCTCCTTCCGGCAAGTGCACTCTGGAACTTGTCGTTGAAACTGTCGGTGGCAGTCTGTTCCTCGCTGGCGGTCGTCGTGCTGTCCCTTCCTGTGCTGTCGGCTGTTATAGTCAGTTCGCCCTTCACATAGTGATCTTCCGTTTGCGAAGTGAACACCATTGATTGCGAATCGCTCTTCATTCGCGCTGCCGACACTTCCAAAGTACCGTGCTTGTCACCGTTCACAGCCCACCATGCAGCTCTGCCCATCACCTCCTGGTAGTCGCTTATGCGCATAGCTTCAGTAATGCTCCTCTCCGCATCTGCCTTCAGGGTCTGATACAGATTGATTAGCCAGTATGCCTGATAGGCGAAGGTTGCCGTAATGGACATGATCACCAGCACGGCTATAAGTCTTAATGAAAGTTTCATGTCTTTACCCTTTCTTTTTTCTCACGCAAAGATATGTTTTTTCGCCTTTGAATCCCGATTTTGATAAGACTAAATAACACTTCTGTCCGCTAATGTTAAGACTATGTAAGCAGAAAGGGGAGGACGGTGAACGAAAAAGCACATAACTTTGCGGAGTGGGAAATATAACAAAAATAATTAATGGAAAGAATGAAAAGAATAGGTTTTATTATCTTGCTGTATTCAGCAACAGCAAACAGTGAGGCAATGCAAATGCTTAACGACACTACTCTTCGTCACTTTTCGGCAGATAGCATATACCGCACTCTGCCTGAGGTAATGGTAAAGGGTGACAGTGCTGCGGTCGTAATAGACAATGGAATTATGACATACGACATGAAAAAACTGGCGAATTCAACTTGCAAATGCAATCGAATTCTAATTTGTTAATATTGAATTAAATTTCTCATTTGGTGTGAGATAACCAAGCCTCTTTCTGGGTCTGTTGTTCAACTTGTTCTCAACCCAGGAAACAAACTCATCGGTT
>JAFTTD010000247.1 GCA_017466965.1 Bacteroidaceae bacterium | reverse complement strand
GGCGTATGAACAGACCAGTCATAATGAGTGCCAGGCTCTGCAGTCTGCACATCTACAAAATAATTATATCTCTTGATAGTAACTTTGCCGTCAACATCCTTCACGCGGCAAGTTATTTCGTAAGTGCCTGCGTGTTCCTCTGTTGCTTCTTCTATCACATAATCACCTTTTTGGACATAGCTCTTTACTGTTTTTCCCTGAGGAGACTTAATCAGTGTTGTTACAGTCTCACCCTCGTTCTTTTCATGTGCGCCGATGGTGATTTTGTCGCCTGCCCATACCTGAATGTAGTGGCGTGAATGCATCTCGTCGTTTCTTCCCACCAATGGCTTTACAATCCATCCTTCGCCATAGTCCTTGCGGTGAACGAAAGTTTCCGCCTCGTCAGGCTGGTCGGTAGTGACAGACTCTTTGTCTCCGATAGTCAGATTCACAACGTATTCAATGGTGTCTTTTTCATCATAAACCAATGCCTGACGGCATGTGAACTTGTCGCCCAACGCCACTTTTGTTGGTATGTGGGTTACTGAATAGCCTGAAAGTGAAAACTGAAGACCTACAACGGCGTTCCTGTGGTTGTTGGCTACAACATTGCCTGACTTCGCAAACCAATGGCCGTATGCGCCATTAGTGTAGGTGCTGTAGAAGCTGCCGTTGCTCTGAATGCCATAAAACTCTATAAGTCCGCTTGAAAGTGCGCTGTTGACACGTGAATCCGTGCCTAATCCGAATTTCAGCGCAATGAAAGCTGAATTGACTTCACATTTTGTAACAGTCTCCTTTGCCATGTCGGCAGGACGAGTGACGTTGATAGTAAATACAGTCTTGTTCTGCGCCATAATGCTGTTGGCGGTCATGAAGAAAGGCTGCAAACAGACAACTGCTAAAGCCGCATAGAGCTTTCTGCAATTCCACATTCGTAATCTTTTAGTCATAGTAGTATTAATTTTAGTGTTTTGTTGTTTTTCTGATTAAGTATATATTCACTGCAAATATACTATTTTTGGTTAAAAGGATGAATTATAAAGACTAATTTGAATGAAAAAGATGCTGATTTATTTAAATAGCATTAGTTGTTTTTATAAAAACGAGGGCTCATTGATTATTTTTTGAGGGCTCGTTTGTATTTAAATGAGGGCTCGTTTGTGTTGCAAAAGTGCATAATTTAAGTGATAGCTTTGGCAAAGCCTGTGTTTGATATGCCAAACAGCTGTGAGAAATTCCAAAAAACTATTTATGTTCATGCCATAATCAGGATATTTTGTATAAATTTGCGATATAATTTATATAAAGAATAATGAGTGACAGTTTTGACATAAGAGAAGAACAATATCTTTCGTCTAAAGAAAAGGATTTTGAAAACGCTTTAAGGCCGCTGCGGTTCAATGATTTCAGCGGACAGGCTAAGGTGGTTGAGAATCTCAGCATTTTTGTTGAAGCGGCAAAATACAGGGGAGAACCGCTTGACCATACTCTGTTGCATGGTCCGCCTGGATTGGGAAAGACTACTTTGTCGAACATAATCGCTAATGAACTTGGCGTGGGTTTCAAGGTTACTTCAGGGCCTGTGCTTGACAAACCAGGCGATCTGGCAGGGCTTCTGACCTCGCTCGAAACGAATGATGTGCTGTTTATAGACGAGATACATCGCCTCTCCCCAATAGTGGAAGAATACCTCTACTCTGCGATGGAGGATTATCGCATAGACATAATGATAGACAAGGGACCGTCTGCACGAAGCATACAGATAGACTTGAATCCGTTTACGCTTGTTGGCGCAACAACACGCAGCGGTCTGCTGACAGCTCCCTTGCGCGCTCGCTTCGGCATTAATCTTCATCTGGAATATTATGATGCATCGGTGCTGACACGGATAATTCTCCGTTCTGCCTCTTTGCTTGGAGTTCCGTGTGACAAGGATGCTGCAAGCGAAATAGCCGGACGAAGCCGTGGTACGCCTCGTATAGCGAATGCATTGCTACGCCGTGTGCGCGACTTCGCACAAGTGAAGGGTAACGGAAGGATTGACATACGGATTGCCAGAATTGCACTTGAGGCTCTGAATATTGACAAGTTCGGTCTTGACGAAATAGATAACAAGATTCTCACTACCATAATCGACAAGTTCAAGGGCGGACCGGTAGGTGTGGGAACTATTGCAACAGCTATCGGAGAAGATGCCGGCACGGTGGAAGAGGTGTATGAACCGTTCCTTATAAAGGAAGGATTTATAAAGAGAACTCCTCGTGGGCGTGAAGTGACAGAACTGGCTTACCGCCATTTGGGACGCACTCCGCAAGGCAGCATGATGATGAACGATTTATTCTCATAAAAAAGCAAATACGATGGCAAATCTGAAATCACTCGTCAAGGATACGGCTATTTATGGGCTGAGCAGTATTGTGGGGCGTTTTCTCAACTATCTGTTAGTCCCTCTTTACACCAATGTGATAGCAGCCGAAAGCGGTGGCTACGGAGTCATTTCCAATATATACGGATATGTGGCTTTAGTTCTTGTTATACTTATTTTCGGAATGGAAACAACCTTTTTCCGTTTTGTCAACAAGGATCCGGAAAAGGAAGATACAGTATATACCACTGTGCTGATGATGGTTGGAAGCGTGTCTCTGCTTTTCCTTGTCGCCGTATTCGGCTTCCTTCCACAAATAAGCAGTTATCTTGGCTACAGTTCTCATCCTGAATACATTGGGATAATGGCTGTTGTGGTTGCGCTTGATGCAGTTCAGGCCATTCCTTTTTCTTATCTGAGACACAAGAATCGCCCAATAAAGTTTGCTTCATTGAAACTGTTGTTCATAGTAATGAATATAGGACTTAATATTCTGTATTTCATAGTCTTCCCTTCTCTTTACAAAGAATACCCAGACACAGTTGGGCTGATTTATAAGCCAGGGGTAGGCATAGGCTATGTGTTCGGTATCAACCTTGTATGTACGGCTGCGATTACAGTGTTTTTCCAGCAAGAACTGTTTGGGGTGAAATGGAAGTTCGATTCGTCTTTAGCAAAAAAGATGTTTTCATATTCATGGCCTTTGCTGCTTCTCGGAATAGCAGGAATACTGAATCAGACCTTTGACAAGATGATATTCCCGATAGTGTTTGGAGACACTGCTGAAGGAAACATACAGCTTGGACTATATGGGGCATGTGTGAAAATAGCCATGATTATGGCGATGATAACCCAGGCTTTCCGCTTTGCGTATGAACCGTTCGTTTTCAGCAAGAGCAAGGACAAGGACAGCAAGGAGCATTATGCTTTGGCAATGAAGTATTTTATCATTTTCACCTTGCTGGCTTTCCTGTGTGTGATGGGATTCATGGACATCCTGAAGTACATAATCGGCAAGGATTATTGGGATGGATTGAGGGTTGTTCCTATTGTTATGGCAGCGGAGATTATGATGGGTATATACTTCAACCTGTCATTCTGGTACAAACTGATTGACAAGACTATATGGGGCGCATGGTTTTCAGGCATAGGATGCGCTGTGCTTATAGCAATAAACGTAATATTTATCCCTAAATACGGATATATGGCTTGCGCATGGGCTGGATTTGCCGGATATGGAACATCTATGCTGCTTTCTTACTTTGTTGGTCAGAAGAAGAATCCTATTGACTACCCGCTGAAGAGTATAGGGTCATACATTCTGCTTGCGGCGTTTTTCTATGGAACAATGGAGCTGTTTACGCAAAACCTTGATTTGTGGTTGCGCATTGCGACAAATGCATTATTGCTGGTTCTGTATGTTGCTCATGTAGTTTATCATGAGAAATTGTATCTGAAGTTCAGGAGATAACCCATATAAAGTATGAAAAAACAAGGAGATAGTATTGGGTGGTTGACCCAAACTGTCTCCTTGTAATATTTTTGTTGCAAAAAAACGGCCTTAACAACTATTTTGTATGGATGTCAAAGACTTATTTCTTCATGTATTCTTTTGCGAACTCCACTGATATATAGTTGTTGAAACTCTGACAGACATGAGCGGACAGCGCAGATGCATGGCCAATGATTCTGCTCCACTGCTCTTTGGTTATTGAAAGAATGTCCTCGCGGAGTATTCCCTCTTTCATAATTCCGTATATGATACCGGCATTGAAGTTGTCGCCGGCGCCTATTGTGCTGACAGTCTCTATTTTGTTCACTTCGTATGAATCTGTGAGCGAAGGAGTGAAAAGGCGTATAGCATTGCCTGCGTCAGTACAAATAAGATTCTTGCAATGGAAGCTTATCTCCTTATTATATATATATGCAGGGTCAGAACTTCCGAACATGTTTTCAAAGTCTTCTGTAGAACCTCTGACAATGTCGGCATATTCAAAATTTTCAAGAATGTCGGCGTAAAGCTTAATGGCTTCATCACGATGTGAAGAGCGGAAATTCACGTCATAATAGATGATTGCTCCGCTTTTTCGTGCGTAATCAAGAAATTCCTTGACTTTAGGGCGCAGAGCAGGGTTGAGAACAAAATAAGAACTCATCATGACAATGTCGTCAGGGTTTATGACAGGCCATTCCACATCCAACCTTGCTTTGGGATAGTCCTTATAAAAAGAATACTCTGCATCGTTGTTCTCATTCAGCCACGCTAATGAAATAGCAGTCCTCCCATCATGATAGACACACACACCACTGTTGTCAACTCCGTTCTCAGCCATGAAGTCAAGCGTCATTCTGCCAATGCGGTCATTGCCGGTTTCGCTTATCATTGCAACATTCTGACCGAGACGCCCAAGAGTGATAGCACCATTGAATACAGAACCGCCAGGCACGGCAGCGGTAGGTTGGCCGTTCTTGAAGATTATGTCCATTATGGTTTCTCCTATTCCAATGATTTTACGCATATTCTTGTAGTATTTATTTGTTTCGTCTTAATATCTATGCAATATTCGTTATTTTTCTTCACATTTACAACACTTCAGCCGAGTTGTTTTCTGAAATATGCCCAATTACTTCGTCTAAAGAGTTTGCTCTTAGCATTATCTTTGTGAAAGGTTTGTTCACTACATTCTTTGATTCAAGAGCATCGATGAAAGAGAACAATTCGTCCCAAAAACCATTTATGTTCCAGAATATCACTTGTTTTGAATGCATTCCGAACGTATTCTCAGCCATAGCAGAGAATGCTTCGTCAAGAGTTCCTATGCTTCCGGGAAGGGCTACCATAATGTCAGACTCGTCAATGAGCCATTGCTTCCTGTCGCGCAAATCCTGAGTATGGAAAGTTATGTCGATATTATCACTGACCAAATCCCTTTCCACTAATTTTCTTGGTACTACCCCGAATACAGTTCCTCCCGATTTCTTCACCGCATCAGCTACTGTTTCCATAAGCCCGCAACGTGCGCCTCCATATACAAGAGTGTTTTTTTGTTCACCAATCCAATGTCCTAACTTCTCTGCTTCTGAATAATAAATATCTTCCATTTTATTTGAAGAGGCACAGAATATTCCTATCTTTGTCATTGCTTGCAATTTTTATAGGTTATTGATACATTTTTGATACAAAGTTAACTAATTATATGTTACTTTTATTGAATGAATGAAAAAATTGATATAAAATTCATTAAAAGTGAGACTGTTAGTTCCGTAGAGAAAAAAATGTTCGTAATTTTGCCGAGCAAATTTGTATAATATTGTGCACAAAGAATAAAATGAAGAAGTTTTTTTATTGTATCACATCATTGTTGTTAATGCTTTTCGCTGTTTCTTCTTGTATAGAGGATGAGGAAATCGAAACATATCCCGAATGTTCTATAAGAAGATTTTCAATAGCGGATATTAAAAGCGAAATCAAAGCAAAAACAGAAAATGGCAACGATACCTCATATTATCGTACCATTGAAGGAAAGAACATCTATTTCAATATTGATCAGGTAAATAAGACGATTGTTTCTGTTGATTCATTGCCTTATTGGACCGACATTACCAGAATTGTACCTACAATAGAGTCTGACGGATACGTTTATTACCGTTATGATTCTGACAGCCTGTTTATTCCGTTAAACAGTGGTACGGACTCCATTGACTTTACGATGCCTGTGCAATTTGCTGTAGTTAGTACAAGCGGTATGTACACTAAAAAATATGTAGCTAAAATAAACAAGAGCATAAATGATGTTGATTCGTTGATTTGGAGAGAGCTTAATACGTCTGATTTCGTTCTAAATGGCCCGCATAAGTCTATGGCTCTTGGCAACAGAATCTATGTGTTTTCAGAAAACAATGGCAACGCCACTGTAACATCTTCGTCAGAACTTAGCAAAT
>JAFTTD010000022.1 GCA_017466965.1 Bacteroidaceae bacterium | reverse complement strand
CACTGAACAAATGAAAGAAAACAAAAAAACACTTTTAATCTCTGCATTGCTAATGTCCGGCATGGCAGCGAGTGCACAAGAATTCGGTGCGGAATACGTTTCTGAAGTACAAACAAACTTCAAGAAGGAAGTGAATTGGGCAAACATGATTCGTTTAGACGCATCCCTGCCTTTATGGAATAATTGTTCGTTCGAATACGCTTCATACCACATATTCAGTGTGCCAAACCGACCTGTCATCAATGACTGGCAAGGATATTCGAACATCAACTACGACAACATGGCTTTCAACCTTGCTGTATTTGGATACACGCATGAGTTTTCAGAGTCCTTCTCCATGTTTGCAGGTATAAGGAACGTTGATGAAGACTATTTTTCATCAGAACATACACCATTGTTCACTAATGCCTCATGCGGAATCTTTCCAACAGTATCAGTAAACTACGGAGTGGGTACTTACCCGCTTTCCGCAATGGGCATACATGCAAGACTGAACATAGGGCAAAACTGGACTCTTCAAGGTAGCCTCTACAACGGAATGGCACGCCCTGCCTTTGGCGATGGACACGGCATCTTCGACATACGTCCCGAAGATGACGGATTCCTTTATATCTCAGACGTAAGCTACGAACAGAAGTCATCATTGCCTGGAACATACTACGGAGGTTTCACCATTGGCAACAAGATTCACTCTACCGATGAAAACGATGAAGCCGTAACAGAAACAAAAGCTAATTTCGCATACTGGCTTTATGCGTCGCAAGATTTGTGGAGAAGCGGTGATTCAAGTCTGGGAATGTTGGCGCAGTTCTCTCAGAACATCTCTGTTGAGCAAGGCTGCAAACGCTACTATGCGCTCGGACTCACTCTTAACAATTTCATTGTCAAAAGCATGGAAAACTCGTTTGGCATATATTGCATAAAATCAGACTTCGACAATGGCGATGAAGATGTTGTGGAACTGACATACCGCCTCAAGCTGAACGATTATATAGAAATACAACCAGCATATCAGTTCATCAAGAACACAGAAGACACATACAATGTCGCAATGATGCGACTATGTATCGGATTCTAAGGCGACATCATCATTTTCATAAAAAAAGTACTCCACCGACAAAGAAAGCGGGCGGGTACTTTTTCGTATTTATAGTACAGGCAGAAAATTATCCTTTGAGGTCCGCTCATCCTAAAAAGTACAAAAAACTTGCACGATTGTAATAAAGTTCATACATTTGTTCACAACAATAATTATTAATCCCGTTTTTTTATATGAAAAAAATTATGACAGCAGTTTGTACGGCTGCAATAATGAGCGGATGCGTCGGCACAGGCTCAAACTCTGACACATCCGGCAATCCTTTCTTCTCGGAGTATAACACCCCTTTTGGCGTACCTCCATTTGAGGAAATAAAAATTGAGCATTACAAACCAGCCTTCTTGAAAGGAATGGAAGAACAGATGGCTGAAATAAATGCTATTGTTGAAAACATTGACGACCCTAACTTTGAAAACACAATTGCAGCCTTAGACAAGAGCGGTGCGCTTCTTGACAAAGTCAGCTACGTGTTCTATGGCCTGACAAGCGCAAACACCAATGAAGAGCTTCAGGCCCTCAACAAGGACTTGTCGCCTATTCTCTCAAAGCACAGCGACGACATAAGCATGAACGCCGAACTCTTCGCGCGCATCAAGGATGTATATGACAATCAGGAGAACGAAGACCTTGACAAAGAACAGAAAAAGTTGCTTGAAAAGACGTACAAGAGTTTCGTGCGCGGAGGTGCCAACCTTGATGCCGAAAGCCAGGCAAAGCTTCGT
>JAFTTD010000246.1 GCA_017466965.1 Bacteroidaceae bacterium | reverse complement strand
AGTTTCAGTGCGCCGATTCTGATTCCCTTTTCCGCATCCTTCCGAAAACAAATTCATAATTCATACATTTTGTTCCATTCTTCGCTCCTTCTTTTTCTTAGAAAAAAAATTAAAACCTTATCTTTGTAATGTCAAGAATAAATGTCTAACTTTGTATCCCGTTATGAAAATAGGATTTGACAACGACAAGTATCTGAAGATACAATCAGAGCAGATTAAGAAGCGCATATCACAGTTTGGTGATAAGCTGTATCTTGAATTTGGAGGCAAGCTGTTCGACGACAACCATGCCAGCCGCGTACTGCCGGGATTCCATCCCGACAGCAAGTTGCGCATGCTCATGCAACTGAGCGAATATGCAGAGATTGTGACTGTAATCAGCGCCATAGATATTGAGAAAAACAAGATGAGGAGCGACCTGGGCATTACTTACGATGAGGACGTTCTGCGTTTGCGCTCTGAATTCGAGAACGTGGGCCTCTATACCGGTGGAGTAGTGATAACCCACTTCAACGGGCAGTCGAGTGCCGACGCCTACCGAAAGCGTCTTGAGCGCCTTGGCATAAAGGTTTATTACCACTACACCATTGAGGGATACCCTAACAATGTGGCACTTATTGATTCAGACGAAGGATTCGGCAGAAACGACTATGTGCAGACTTCACGTCCTCTCGTCATTGTCACAGCTCCAGGTCCTGGCAGCGGAAAGATGGCTGTCTGCCTTAGCCAGCTTTACCATGAGAACAAGCTGGGCGTAAAGGCCGGATACGCTAAGTTCGAGACCTTCCCAGTGTGGAACCTCTCGCTGAAGCACCCTGTCAATATGGCTTACGAGGCAGCTACGGCCGACCTCAACGATGTCAACATGATAGACCCCTTCCATCTTGAGGCTTACGGCAAGATTTCAGTAAACTATAATCGCGACATAGAGATATTCCCTGTGCTTAATGCCCTGTTCGAAGGCATCTATGGCGAGAGTCCCTACAAGTCGCCTACCGACATGGGAGTGAACCTGATAGGCTTCTGCATGAGCGATGAAGACCTCTGTTGCAGCGCCGCTCGCGAGGAGATAATACGCCGCTACTATTATGCCCTGTGCAATCTTGCCGAGAAAGGCGACAACGAAAACGAAGTCAACAAGATAGGCCTGATAATGAAGCAGGCGAAGCTCACCACCGAATACAGGCGCACCACAGTTGCCGCCCATCAGCGTCGCGAGCTTACCGACGGAGAGCCTACTGCCGCCATCGAGTTGCACGACGGAACCATCATCACTTCGCGCACCAGCGAACTTCTGGGCCCGAGTGCTGCCCTGCTCCTCAATGCCACGAAGCATCTTGCCGGCATTGCCCACGATGTCAAGCTCATTCCTGAGGTTATGATAGCTCCTATTCAGAAGACAAAAGTGGAATACCTTCATGGCCACAACCCGCGCCTCCATACCGATGAGGTGCTTGTGGCACTGTCCATGATGAGCAACCATGACGAGAACTGCCGTCTTGCCCTCGAACAGCTCCCTAAGCTCAACGGGTGCCAGGTACACTCAACGGTGATGGTCAGCGAGGTTGACTACAAGATATTCAAGAAACTCGGAATAGGACTTACTTGCGATCCTGTGAAGAAGAATGAGTGATAGACTGCCTCCTTCGGATACATTCTGAATAACGATGCGATGGCTGATAATTATAGAGTCAAGGATTTGGAAAAAACTTATTTTCAAGTCCTTGATTTTTTTTATTCTTTGATGATGTGTTCAAGTTTTGTTTGTATAGGAAATTGCTAAAATCAAGATTTTTTCAAAAAAGTTGACAAGAAATTATATATTTGGAAATAAAACGGATATATATAGGTGTAAAAGAAGTCAGGAACAACCGTGGCGATGGCGGAACGAAGTAAGGGTTCTGCATAAACAGTTCCTGAGCATGAAGACATAAGAATTAATAGCAACAGATGAGAAAGAATATATACAACAGTAAATTGCAAGTGGATGATGACGATGACTACAGTGTCATAGAAGATATTCTTGCAGGACACAGAGAAAGGTTCGCTTTGCTCGTAAACCGGTATTCCTCTGATGTCATGCATAGAGTGGCTCGGATTGTTTCGTCGCAAGAGGATGCTGAGGAAGTTGTTCAGGATACGTTTGTAGCGGTGTTCCGGAGTCTGGCTACATACGATCGTGAAAAGGCGAGTTTCAAAACATGGCTTATGCGCATTGCATATAACGCCTCGCTCAAGCAGCTTCAATCAAGTGCATCACTCCATACCGTGGATATGGAACTGGAATATCTTGATTCAGTTCCTGACACAGATGTTGAACAAATTCTGAATGACACCTCTTCCGCCCGTTTGTCCTTGCTTGGCAGGGCTGTCAAGCAACTGTCTGCTGCAGATCAGATGCTGCTCAGCCTTTATTACCATGACGACCGCCCTATAAAAGAGATTGCCTACATCATGGATCGGACAGAAGGTTATCTGCGTTCACGCTTGCAGTGGATAAGAAAAAAATTATGTCAAATCATTAAAACACTTGAACAGCATGAAAAGGAATAATCCTCATGAAGATTTGGCTCTGCGTCAAATTCTGAACGAACAAGCACAACGGGCAGAACAGATGGATTTGCCTGAAAAGTTAACAGAACAGATTATGGGGCGTATAATGGAAACAGAAAAGAAAGAAGAAAAGTCCGCACTTTTGTCACGAATGTCCTTTATAAGTAAAGTTGCAGCAGTGTTCGTTGTTGCAATTGTTGTAAGCGGTTTAGCGTACGCAGCCTTCAGACTAACCGGTTCGGGCATGTTTGGCACATCGTCTTCCTCTGTAGAGACAAATTCAGAGGTGGTGTCTGTGGATTCAGACCATCTTGTGAATTTTGATAATATTCCTCTCGGCAGTGTCCTTCATGTTGTTGCAGGCCATTATGGAAAAGTTCTTAGTTTCCGTGACAATACTACCGACACGTTGCGACTTTCAACCGTTTGGGACAAGAGTAAGACGCTTGATGCTTTTGTTGAGATACTGAACGAATTTGATGGCATCAGTATTACGAATAGTAGCGATACAATCTTTGTTGAATCTGTAAAAGTGGAGAAATGATTATGAGAATCCAGCAACTCTTACTCACTGCATTTTTGCTTGCTTTCGTTTTTGCAGGATTGAAGGCGCAAAAGCATATCACTCATGAGTTCCATGACACACCGCTGGCTGAAGCCCTTGCCACGATACGTGATTTACAGGAAACCCATACATTTCACTTTATCCACAATGACATTGAACATCTCAGAGTCACAGCCTCTCTTAAGAATATGAAAGTTGATGATGCTGTGAAGGAACTCTGCAAGGACATGCCGGTAAAGGTTAAGGTAAAGCGCAAGGACATCCTTGTGCAATATCGTAAAGAAGAGGACATGACGGGCAAGACTGTGAGCATCCAGTGTGATGTGTATGACGGTTTTCTTGAGATGCCATTGACTTTTGCCAAGGTCTCCATCCTTAATACCGACAGTTCCGTTGTGGTGGACTCAACAAATAGGACGATACTTTATACCGGTAGAATGACGCCTTCAAAGGTAATCTACCATGCCAAAGTTGCAGCCGACAAGAAGGAGTATCTGGTCAGGGCGCAGCATAAAGGCTATAATGAAGTGTGGCGACGAGTATCTACGGCTGATGCCGTGAACGGAGAGATAGAACTTCCCGCTATTGATATGCGCCGAATGCTCAGCGTAAATCTGGATGAAGTGACTGTCACTGCCACTCGCATCAAGATGTTCTACCGTGGCGATACGCTTGTCTATGATGCAGAGGCTTTCAAACTGCCCGAAGGCAGCATGCTCGACGACCTCATCAGCCAGATGCCTGGCGTGACGATGAACGAGAACGGCGAAATATTCGTCAAC
Organism: Bacteroidaceae bacterium; assembly: GCA_017466965.1. The sequence goes on along the minus strand of JAFTTD010000246.1, from coordinate 2,420 downwards.
GGACGCAAGGTGGACGAACTCCTGCTCGGTTCGCGCTCATTCATGAGGGGTAACAAGAAGATACTGATGGAGAACCTGCCTTACTACACGGTGAAGGAACTGAAGGTCTATGAGAAGCAGACAGACATGAACATCGCTCTCGGCTATGATGCCGAACCGAAGAAGTACGTCATGGACGTTAATCTGAAACCTGAGTACCAGCGTGGTGCCATAGCCAATGTGGAAGTGGCAGGCGGTACTGAAGAGCGGTGGCTGGCACGACTTTTCGCCCTTGGCTTCACCGACAGGATGCGCTATACCGTCTTTGGCAATGTGAACAACGTGAACGAGACTCGCCATATCGGGCAGTCGGGGCACTGGGAGGCTAACCGCTTTCCGCAGTCGATGACCACCACACGCAGTGCGGCAGCGGAAATCAACTACCATAGCAAGGGCGACAGGATAAAGGATACGTTCACTGCCAACTATACCTCTACCACTGACCGCCAGTCCACGAACCAGCGTCAGGAACTCTTCATGCAGGGCAGCACGCCAACCTCTGTTTCGCAGTCAAGAAACAGGCAGGGCTTTGAACGGCTCACTCTGCACAACGATTTCACTATTAACAAACCGTTCTGGACGTTTGCAAATCTCGACTTCTTATATACAAAGCGCGACAACTCGTTCAACTCGTCCTTCGACCAGTGGGACGACTCCCTCACAGCCTCCATGCGCACCGTGGGAATGGGCGAGGGCAGAGCGTGGATAGCATCATTCGATGCACAGGGCGCATTCAAACTCGGCAAGAAGAAGCGCCACACCACCTACTACGTCAGGTTGGAACACCAAAACGACGAGTCGGAACAGGCAACCCGATACGCCACCCGCCACTTCACAACCCCGTCCAGCGACATCCGTCACAATTCGGGCAATATAAGCAGAAAAACTACATGGGGCGGAGCAAACATGGGTTACAACACAACCGACGTTGGCCAAAACGAAAAACTTAATCTCCACATTGGTGCAGGCGTGAATATGTCAAGAAACGACATTCATGACTATCTCTACCATCCCGACACCCTGATGCTTGTCTCACAGATTGACGCACTCCAAGCTATCACCGACCCAACCAACTCCTACGACAGTCGTTTGGACAGGGTGGAAGCCTCTGCCGGAATTTCCTTATCTCAGTACGATGTATATAAGTTATCCGATAATTCCCCTTTTTCAGTGTCCTATCGACGTTGGCATGTAGGAGTAAGTGTGCCTTTCAGAGCTGAACGACTCGACTACCAGCGTGGATCGCTCGACACACTGGCTCGCCAGAACACTGTGTTTGCCAACTTCGACGCCTCTTTCCACCACCGCATGGGAGGTGGAAAGCGTAACTTGGTATTCAATGCAAGCCACAAGCGCAGCAGTGCACAACTTACCGACATGATAACCTATCGCGACGACAGTCAGCCGCTCGTTGTCAAACTCGGCAATCCTGACCTGAAGGGTGCGGTGACATCCGACTTCAGTGCCAGCTATAGCGACGAAAAGAATCCGAATAGGAAATGGAATGTCAAGACCGAACTCACCTACAACCATCGTGAAGTAGCCCAGTCCGTGCTCTACAATCCTATGACGGGAGTGATGACCTACAAGCCTACCAACGTGGAGGGAGCGTACAGAGTGGGTGCAGACTTCGGGATGCACGGCAATCTGGACAAGGCTAAACATTGGACTTGGTTGAATGAATCACATGTTTGGTTCCACCACTACAAGGACCATTCCATGCTCGAGGGAGAGACGCAGAGCCGTGAGCGTGCCGTAGATAATATTCTGTTGAGAACCCATGGCTATGTCAACTACTCACGCAACAAATTCACCCTGTTCTTAAAAGGTGACATTGCATGGCGACGTTCAACGAGCGGTATGCAAGGGTTCAATCCCGTCAATGCTCTTGACTTTGAATATGGAGTTATGGCTCGTTATACCCTGCCGCGTCTCAATACCACTCTCAGCGCCGATGCAATGATGAACAGCCGCCGAGGTTACGGCAGCAGTCTGCTCAATACTGACGACTTCATTGTAAACGCATCCATAAGCCAGCCGCTGTTGAAGGGCAAACTCATAGCTCGTCTTGAAGCCTTCGACCTGCTCCACCAGCTCTCCAGCATGCGGTATGCGATCAATGCCCAGGGACGCACTGTGACATGGTACAACTCATTGCCTCACTACATGATGCTCCACCTCGTATATAATTTGCATTGGAACAATAAGAAGAAATAAAAATGTAGTTACATTTCCTAATTTGTTTCAACATGATATTTTGAAAAGATAATGATTTTGAAAGTTAAGTTCTAATTTAGACTAATTCGCCATACTTCGTTGTGAAACGAGGATGGCGAATTTTTATTTGTGATGCATGTGTAAAGAATGTACCATATATGTGT
>JAFTTD010000245.1 GCA_017466965.1 Bacteroidaceae bacterium | reverse complement strand
GAATAATAATATCGTTTATCATAGCGGGTATGCGCAAGAAGATAAACGTATATGATGCCTTTATTGAAGGGGCAAAGGATGGATTCCAGACTGCAGTGCGTATCATCCCTTACCTTGTTGCGATATTGGTGGGCATAGGTGTGTTTCGCAGTTCGGGCGGAATGGATATATTAATTGCAGGAATAAACTCTGTAGTGGAGTTCTTCGGAGGTGATACGGATTTTGTTGCAGCCTTGCCTACAGCCATAATGAAACCGCTCAGCGGAAGCGGCGCGCGCGGACTTATGGTTGATACGATGACGACATACGGAGCCGACAGTTTTGCCGGCAGACTGAGCTGCATATTCCAAGGCTCTACAGACACTACATTCTATATCCTTGCAGTATATTTCGGAAGTGTTGGCATCAGATATACACGCCATGCTCTGACTTGCGGACTGATTGCAGACTTGGCAGGAATACTTGTCTCTATTGCAATTGCATATATGTTTTTTTGAGGGGTAAGAGTAGGGGGAAGGAGTTAAGGAGTTAGGTAGTTAAGGAATTCGGGAGTTCGGAGGATTCGGAGCAATCAGAGTAATCGGAGCAATCAGAATGACACCCACAAGATTGGAATGAATTATGATAGCCTACCTTATAACCTCATTTTAGTTTTTTAAGTTCTTTAGTTTTTGAGTTTGTAAGTTTTTAGTTGCCTACCTCATAACTTTATAACATCACAACCTCATGTCACAAATGTACTTATTGCTGAATAGATTTACGTGCAGTTTCAGCCACAGAATATGTACCGTCAAGATGTATGAAGTCGTCTATGCGCCATTTGTTGTTTTCCTTTATGGCATTTATGCGCACAGTATTGTCTTCATTTTCAAAGGCGCAGAAATGTATGATTGCTGATGCCGAATCAATGCTGACATTCTCTGTCTCAACATAGGTCAAGCTAAGCTTGTTGAAGTCTTGAAGACCTGTCCATATATCGGCAAAGAAAATAATTTCGTTTGACGGAAGTTTCTGAAACAATGACGACAGTTTTTTTGTGAACAACGAGTCGTAATCATTTCTGTCGCCATTGTTTATGCTATCAAACACTTTGCTATAAACATCTTCAGCCCATTGTTTTACTTCAATGTGTGTGTTGTGCTCAAGAATTGTTGTAACTACAGAATTATTGCCGTTGCTGTTAATGAAATCATTGACAAACCAATTTTTCTGGTTGTCATGGTCCTCACGTACCATAGAAAGCAGAATGGTTGTTTCTCCTAAAGGAACTACAGTGTCATAATGTGCATAAATTTCAGATGTGGCTTTGACAAGGGCTGTGTCAAGCGAAAGACTTATAAGTTGTGCATTCTTGAACACGAAACTGTCAGGCTCCTGAGTCCATGTCCATGGGTCTATGTCAACAACAGCATAATCAGTAGGCAAATCTTGCCAAAGAGCCTTTAGGCTGGTAGAGAAGAATTGCTCATATTCACCGAACTTGCGATTGTTGTAATTAGAGAAAACATGCTCATACATAGATTTCACTCTTCCCAATATTAACAATGTGTCGTTATGAAGCTCATTGTTTGTCTTTTCTGTTGATTCTTCATTTTCTAAGTCCGCCACATTTGAATTGCGGGAGTTGGTGCACCCCATTGTGGCAGCAATAAACAGGAAGATATAAAAATAATAGTTCTTCATGGTATATTTTCTCATTACTAATGTGTCTTAATCTTTTGATTCAAGCAACATACTTGACATAAAACTTAATAGTGATTCATGTCTTTCATTCTTCATCCAGACTTCATAACTTGGATTGTTTTTTTAATATATTTGCAAATATATAATTTTTTTACGTCTGTGCAAAGACAGGATAAAAATATAGGCTGCTTGTTACAGTTTTATCCTCCTGAACCTATAGATACAGAAACAGGATTCTCTGATGGCTGCATTCCAGACCATCAAAGGATCCTGTTTTCTCAGGGTATTGTTAATTTTTATTCTGTAACGATAATCCAACCGTCTTCGTCAAAGTTCATAGGACGAATGAATAGTTTGGCTCTGCTACCGTATTTCTTCTCGTATGCATGAGAAATAAAGAATGGCTGTCCGTAGTATGTGAATGCCGCATTGTGGCCTACTCCGAAATATTTCTCATTTGGTCCGTAGAGGAGTGTGCCACCTCCCTTGTCCATGCGTTTGCCTTCCGTGTCAACATAAGGACCTGTAATCTTCTTTGAGCGCCCATAGACAGTTTTGTATGTAGAGTTTTCTCCACGGCAACAGTAGTCGAAACTTACGAACAGATAGTAGTAGTCACCATGCTTGAAGATGAATGGAGCTTCTACAGCATTAGGTCCTGCTTCAATCACATTGTTCCCTTCCTGTGTGAAATCTATTTTGTCAATAGTAAACTCTCTGTCAAAGCGACGTGAAATAGTCTTAGGTTCGCTTACCGGTGTCTTGAAATCGTCTTTTGATAATTCAATAAGCTGTATGCCGTCCCAGAAAGAACCGAATGTAAGATAAGGAGTTCCCTTCTTGTCAACGATTAGGTTAGGATCTATGGCATTCCAGCAGTCCTTTCCTTTGTGTGAAGCAATAACCATGCCTTTGTCTTCCCATTTGAAGTCTGGCGACTTAGGGTCGAGCGTCTTGTTTACAGCCAGTCCGATGGCGCTACCGTTCTTGCCGAATGTAGAGCATGAATAATAAAGATGCCAAAGCCCGTTGTGGTAGCTGATGTCCGGAGCCCATGTGTGTCCGCGGTATCCAGGCACTGTATCCATAGCCCATTCAGGAGTCTTGCTCAGTGCAGAAGGTTCAAATTTCCATTCCTTAAGGTCGGCACTCGACATTACGCCCACGTTCATTCCGGTTGAGAAAATGTAGAAACGTCCGTCCTCTCCACGTGCTATTACAGGGTCATGAACGTCAGGTTCGGTCATAGCTGTTGGCATAGCAAAACGTCTGCGCTCTGATGGGCGTGCCTTTACTCTCATGATTGTGTATGACATTGGTGCAAATTCATAGCTGAACTGCTTGCCGAAGCCGTTGAATGTTGTTGTCACAGGTACGAGTTTGTTTGGTTCTTCAAAGTTGTTCTCTTCTTGAGCGTTACCTGAGATTGTGATAACTTTACCTTCTGGAGCAACATTGTTTGTGCCTTCTATTTCAAAACTGCGAGTGTAAGTCTTGTCTGTTCCGTTCACGACCTTGATGATTAGTTCGCCTGTAAGTTCGTCATATCCTGTCTGGCAGAAATGGCGAGGTTGAGAAACTGGTTTTGCAGAAGTCATCTCCTTGCCGTCAACATACAGTGTGACAAGTTCCGGAGTAACCACAACCTTTATGTCGTACCATCTATCAGATTCAACTGATTGGTGCACCTGGCGACCGAGTACATCGTTTGTTCTGCCGCGAACTATAGGCTGAATAGCTGTTGTCATATTGTTCCATCCTGCAACATTGGCTGCATATCCGTTGCGTCCCTGTTCGTCGAGTCCGTAGTAAACGAAGAAACCTTCTCTTCCGCTGTTCTTCTTTGCTTGGAGCTGAAGGGTATAGTTGTCGCTGCTGAATGAAGGGAGCATCGTCATTGTGAGGTTCTCGTTTGAGGTCTGTGCGATTACATCTCCATTGACATTCCACTGTCCGCGCTTAGACTGGAGCTGTGAAGGTGCAACTTTCTGAGTCTTTCCGTCAGCAGTTGTAATCTGGATATTACGGTATTCGCATTGTGTGCTGTAGCTTCCAAGTCCGATTGTTCCGGCTGCAAATGGTTTTCCTTTTTCTGCGAATGATGTCTCGCTCAGTTCCACGTTGTATGTGGCACGGTTCTCTGCCGACATTTTCTGCACATAGTATGATGCACGTCCGTAAGTCTGATTGCTGTTGAAGTGGATTAGGTTGCAAGGCCAGTTTGGCTGGTTCACATTTTCAAATAACGGAGCGTATGAAGTCATCTTCACCACATCACTGTTGCGTTCCATACCAAGAATGAAAGCGGCTTCGCTTATGGCAGCAAGGAGATTTCCTGAACCTACACCTGCGTTGCAAGCGTATTCTCCTACATAAATATCGTGCTTGCGTGGAGCTTCGTCAAACAGATTATTGTTGTTGAAGAAGAAGTTAGGGTCGCGATACCAGTGAGGGTCAACCATGTATTCGCCCGGTATCTGATTAAGCAATGGGTCAGTATGGCCGAGTGTGTTGATGAATGTCAGCTGAGGGTATTCAGCATTCAGTTTTTCGAAAATATAGTTGAAATGCTTGACATATACCGGACCAACATTTTCATTACCAATCTCTACGTACTTGAGAGGGAACGGAGCTGGATGTCCTGCTTCAGCACGCTTCTTTGCCCATTCGTTCTTCTCAGGGTCTCCGATAGCGTATTCAATTGCATCGCGGAAATCCTGGATAACGGAGTCAAGACCTGCTGTTGTGTGTGTGTAGTCGCCATTGCGTACAGAACAAGACATGCCGGCGTTGTTAACGAACATAGCGTCCATGCCTGTGTCTTCGCAGAACTGCAAGAACTCATGGTATCCCATGCCCCATGTAGAACGGTATCCCCAAACGTCCCATTCACCGCGGCGTGTCATTGGGTCTCCGAGAGTTTCTTTCCATTTTACCCGGTTCTCGTATGTAGCACCTTCTACGATACATCCGCCTGGCCAGCGCATGAACTTAGGCTGAAGTCCGAGTATCATGTTCACGAGGTCTGGTCGCAGACCATTTTTTCTTCCCTTGAATGTGTTTTGAGGGAACAGTGACACATAATCAACATACACTGTTCCTGGAGCATCGAATTCAAG
>JAFTTD010000244.1 GCA_017466965.1 Bacteroidaceae bacterium | reverse complement strand
CTCATCAAGAACTTAAAAACTAAAAACTAAAGAACTTAAAAACTAAAACAAAATATGAAGAAGATTTATTTGAAGCCAGAAATGGTTATAATGGAAATTGAAACAGAACAGATGATTGCCGCTTCCGGAGGAAATTCGGATATGATACCAATTAATCCAGATGACAGAGGCAATCCGGCAGCGAAGGAGCGCAACGGATGGGACGAAGGTCTCTGGTAAGTTCTGCAAAGAAAAATGAGTAAGCTGACAGCAAACAGGCTGAAAGCTGACAGCAAACTATTAACCTAACAGCAAGGATGCCAAATGCAAAAAGTGGCATCCTTGCAAACTTTTATACTATGCCGTTTGCAAATTGAAATAAAAAGTATTAAATTTGCATGGAATTATATGCAAAATTATTACTTATACGTATAAAACAATAAAAACAAAAGAATTATGAACATCAATGACTACACGTTTGCCGGCAAGAAGGCAATCGTGCGCGTTGACTTCAACGTGCCATTGGATGAGAACGGATAGATTACTGACGACACACGTATCCGCGGAGCCCTTCCTACACTCAAGAAGGTATTGGACGAAGGTGGCAGCCTTATCATCATGTCGCACATGGGCAAGCCAAAAGGCAAGGTAAACCCTAAGTTCTCTCTCAGCCAGATAGTTGACGCAGTAAGCGAAAAGCTCGGCGTAGCAGTCAAGTTTGTTGACGACTGCCAGAAGGCTCAGGAAGCAGCTGCAGCTCTTCAGCCAGGCGAAGTTATCCTTCTTGAAAACCTCCGTTTCTACGGTGAGGAAGAAGGCAAGCCAGTAGGAATCGACAAGGCAGACCCAGCATACGAAGAGGCTAAGAAGGCTATGAAGGCAAGCCAGAAGGAGTTCTCAAAGGTTCTCGCTTCATACGCTGACTGCTATATCAACGACGCATTCGGAACAGCTCACCGCAAGCACGCTTCTACAGCAGTCATCGCTGACTATTTCGATGCAGACAACAAGATGCTCGGTCTTCTCATGGAGAAGGAAGTGCAGGCTGTTGACAACATCCTCAGCAACATCAAGCGTCCGTTCACAGCTATCATGGGCGGTTCACAGGGATCTACACAAATCGGTATCATTGAAAACCTCATGGGCAAGGTTGACAACTTGATTCTCTGCGGTGGTATGACATACACATTCGCTAAGGCACAGGGCGGCGAAATCGGTAACTCTATCGTTGAGATGGACAAGCTCGACCTCGCTCTCGACATCATGAAGCAGGCTAAGGAAAAGGGCGTTAACCTCGTTCTCGGTACAGACTGTGTTGCTGCAGACGCATTCTCTAACGACGCTAACACTCAGATTTGCCCAGCTAACGCTATTCCTGAAGGATGGGAAGGCCTTGACGCAGGTCCTGACACACGCGTTAAGTTCCAGGAAGCAATCGAAAACGCTAAGACAATCCTCTGGAACGGTCCTGCAGGCGTATTCGAGTTCGACAACTTCACAGCTGGTTCAAAGGCTATCGCTGAAGCTATCGCTAAGGCTACTGCTAACGGCGCATTCTCACTCATCGGTGGCGGCGACTCAGTGGCTTGCATCAACAAGTTCGGCATGGCTGACCAGGTGTCTTACATCTCTACAGGTGGTGGTGCCCTTCTCGAAGCTATCGAAGGCAAGGTGCTTCCAGGCGTAGCTGCTGTTAAGGGATAATCTCCTGCACAACAGGCATACGGCAACAATGGCAGAACTGTCTTGAAACACAGGCTTCTGCCATATAAACATACAGAGACACAGAGGGTTGACAATCAATATTGAACTCTCTGTGTCCTTTTTATTCTACGGACAGAACTCTGTAGAAGCCTGCCGAAGAAAGGCTGGCACAAATGAAAAATAGCTGCAAGGCTCACTGTCGGGCAACGACGTGGGCATAACCATCATACATAACAAACCAACAAAATGAAGAGACTGCTCTTTGTTCCAATGATTGCACTGCTGACAATTGTCAGTTCATGTAATGAAAACGCAGGTTCAAGCAACGATAATACGGTATCGGACAACGACAGCACCATTATAGCTGAACCAGCAGAAGAAAAGGACTCCACACTGCTTGCAATGGCACTGACCCCTACCCTTGACCATCTGCCGTTCTATGCCGCCGACCACTTCGGCATATACGATTCTCTCGGGCTAAACATAGAATTGCAGACAAGGTATTCCGACATAGACTGCGACACTCTCCTTTCGGAAGACGTTGTTGACATCATCACCAGCGACATAGTCAGAGCCATAGCCATGAGAACAGGGAACAAGCCGGTGAAAGCAGTAGCAAGCACATCGCTAAGGCTCCACATATTGTCGGCAAGCGAATCGGGCATAACCAACATGAGCCAGCTCAACGAGAAGGTCTTCGCTGTGACAAGACATTCAGCCATAGACTATTTCACCGACAAGATGCTTGAATCAAACTCTCTGCAGCCGAAAAGTCTCAACAAGCCGCAGATAAACGACATGCGCACCAGGGCGCAGATGCTCAACCGCAACCAATATGACGGCTCCATACTGCCCCAGCCCTATGCCGCATACAGCCAATGTCTCGGCGCACACAGCATTGAAAATACAGACAACCACAATATAAACCTGTCCGTACTCCTGTCGAAGGACAGCATCATAGCTCGCCGCCACGACGACATAGGCAAGCTGATACAAGCCTACAACATCGCCTCCGCACGGCTCAACTCCATGTACGGCACGCCTGCTAAGGGCAATGACAGCAAAACATCCACTGTGGCAACGAAGGAAATGCTGAAACTTCTGCCTGCCGGCATACAATGCCCTGACTCGGTAAGGCTTGAAGCCCATTTTCCGCAAGCATCGAACCTTGCCGTTCTCACATTCAAATCTGCGCTCAAATGGTTTGAAGACCAGAGGCTTGTGCCAAAAGACCAGCCGAGAAGGATAGACATTGAATATACAGACCTCATTGACACAACATTCTGCAACAATGCAAAACAATAACAACATAGAAGAACTGCTCAGCCAAAGGAAGCTGGCAAAAGCCTTCAAACTAATATCTGAAAAAATCAGAACGCTCGGCAACTGGGAGCTGACTGAGGCATACGAAAACATAAGGAACACATATTCCGCCATGCTGAAGTACATTATGAGCGGAATAGACGACCCGCAGTTCAGCGAGCATCATCGCAACCTTATACAACAGGCTCTCTCCGTAAATGACAGAGCCGAACGCATAATAAGGCTGAAAAAAAATCCGGGCGACAAGTATGCCGTTGCACTGAAAACTACAAACGAGGCCGGAATGTCGATGGAAAGCCTTCAGACAGCGCTTGAGGCGCAATGCGAGGAAATGGAGCGCATGAGAAAAAGCAGCCAGCTAAGGGAGAAGGTTGCGAAGTACGAATTTGAGAAGATAGCAGAAGCTCATGAAGACACCTTGCTGAGCCTCTTCAACAAGGTGTGGACAAGCGACGAATGGAAAAAAGGCGACTACGACACAGCCTGCAACATACTGTACTCAGACATGATCACCGCCAACGACATTGCCGTAATGACAAGCGCAGTGACTCTTGCTCTCACAGAAATGTTCGACCAGCGCAAGATTATGTTCCTTTTTGACGCATATCTCACCCACCACACCGAAGTGAGCCAACGCGCGCTCATCGGCATAATACTCATAATACGCCTTTATGACGAAAGGCTGGCGGCTTATCCTGAAATAGGCTCACGCCTGTCGCTCTACAGCGAGGACACGGCATTTGTCACCGACTTCAGTTCGGCACTCATGCAGCTTCAGCTGAGCAGCATGACCGAAAGCATCAACACGAAGATGCGCAACGACATAATACCGTCGATAATGAAGGGCAGCAACATGAAGCCCAACATCACCAAGATTGACGACATAGAAGCAGAACTAATCAAGAACGGTGAAAACCCCGACTGGCACAAGAGCATGGAAATCAGCGACAAGGCTTCGGCAAAAATCCGGGAAATGGCAGATATGCAGATGGAGGGAGCCGATGTTTACATGAGCACATTCACCCATCTGAAATCAAGCCCGTTCTTCCAGCAGACGGCACACTGGTTCTACCCCTTCGACATAGACCATCCGCTTATGAAGAACGTAAAGAATCTGCTTGAAAGCAAGCTCGGCTCCATGATGAGCGCAATTCTCAACACTTCGCCTTTCTGCAGCAGCGACAAGTACTCGTTCTGCTTCATGCTTGAAATCATAGGCAGCATGGGGCAGGATATGCTCACATCCCAAATTTCAGAACAGCTATCGGGCGAGGAGGCTACCAACCTGATAGACGATGCCAAGCGCAGAAAGGCTAAACCGTCGGACATTCGCCGCAACTACATATTCGACCTTTACAGGTTCTTCCACTCTTACCCGTACCACAACCAGTTCAAGAAGCTGATAAGCAAAGGTTCGGAACCATTCTCCACGCTCAGCGCCAGAACATTCGCCGCGATAAAGAACTTCGGAACTGAAAGCCTGTCGCTGGCTGAATTCCTTATGAGAAAAGGATTCTACAGCGCCGCTTACGAACTGTTCCTTACCCTCAATCCGAAAATGACTGAAGAAGATGCCGACCTATGGCAGAAAATAGGATTCTGCTGCCAGAAAGACGGCAACATTCAAGAAGCATACATCAACTACCGCACTGCCTTCGAACTTGCGCCTGAATCAACATGGACACGCAACCATCTTGCTTCGGCTGCCTATTCATTAGGGCTTTACCATGAAGCTGAAGAGCAGTACCTATGGCTTGCGGAACAGGACAGCGAGAATCCCAAACTAATTTCCAAGCTTGTCAACACACTGATGATTCAGGAGAAATTCGGCGAAGCCCTGCCCCATCTGCACAAGCTGGCATATCTTGACGAAGAAAACCGTGAAGTGCAGTCTGAACTTGCATGGGCACAATTCCGCACAGGCGAGACAGACAAGGCTCTCGAACGCATACGGAAAGCCTGCGAACAATGGAACGAGCCTGCCAGCATCATGCTTATGGCGCACCTGCAGTCATTAACCAACAATCGTGCGGCAGCCTACGAGAACTACCGTAAAGCGCTCAGTATGCTGAAGGCAGAAAACCCGTCTGCGGCAGTAGAGGAATTTGACAAGCTATACAGAAGCCACGAATGCTACCGCTATGCCTGCGGCAAAGAACCTAACATCATGGAGCTGACATACGAGGCTGTGATGCTGAACAATTCAGAAGAGTAAAGCCATGCAGAACTCCGTACTTTCAATACAGAAGCAAAGGGAACTGCTGCGCCTTGAATATGAAGCAGAAAAGGCTGAATACCGCATACAGACCGAAAAGATGGGCATCGGCAGGAAAGTGCGCCGGGGATTATGCTGGTATCCGGTAACAGCCGGAAGGAGCTACTACAACTCTCTCAACCAGCTTGTGGTGGAGATTGAGAACACAAGCCCAACCGACATTTCGCACTGCTTCGAACACGGCAAGCCGCTCTGCTTCTTCACTGTAGGCAACGGAAACGAAATAAAATACTTCAACCACCAGTCTGTGGTGAGCTATGTAGATGGCAACAGAATGGTGGCAACTATCGGCGGCAACCAGGCGCTTATCGACATACAGAATGCCGAACCTCTCGGAGTGCAGCTATTCTTTGACGAAACCAGCTACCGCACAATGTTCCACGCCCTTGACGATGTCATAAACGCCAAGAAAAACAGACTGGCAGAACTGCGCGACATTGTTTCAGGACAGCTCAAGCCGTCGAAACTCAGTTTCAACCCCATCTCCCTCCCGTGGCTCAACCCGACACAAGAGACAGCTGTGAACGAAGTGCTGCGAGCAAAGGACGTGGCTGTAGTGCACGGTCCTCCCGGCACCGGCAAGACAACGACACTCGTAGAAGCCATATACGAAACACTGAGAAGGGAAACCCAAGTATTAGTGTGCGCACAGAGCAACATGGCGGTTGACTGGATAAGCGAAAAGCTTGTTGACCACGGCGTGCCTGTACTGCGAATAGGCAACCCTACCCGTGTGAACGACAAAATGCTCTCCTTCACCTACGAACGAAAATTTGAGGGACATCCCGACTATCCTGAACTGTGGAGCATAAGGAACACCATACGCCAGATGCGCGAGAACAGGAAGAAAGGAGAAAACATACACCAGAAGATAACCCGTCTGAAGGAGCGAGCCGATGAACTTGAGATAAGAATAAACGAACAGCTCTTTGCTGAAGCCAGAGTTGTGGCATGCACCCTTGTAGGCTCCGCAAGCAAGCTGCTTGTCCGCCACCGGTTCCACACCCTGTTCATTGACGAGGCTGCACAAGCCCTTGAAGCGGCATGCTGGATAGCACTGAGGCGCGCCAACCGCATTGTCCTTGCCGGCGACCATCAGCAATTGCCTCCGACAATCAAATGCCACGAGGCCATGCTCGGCGGACTTGCTGAGACCATGATGGAACGCATAGTTAGGAACCAGCCCGAATCAGTGACTATGCTCAAGATTCAATACCGCATGAACGAAGAAATCATGCGCTTCTCCTCAAACTGGTTCTACAAGGGAGAAGTGGAGTCTGACCCTTCTGTCAGAAACCGCGGCATACTCGACTTCGACCTGCCAATAAGCTGGATAGACACTTCGGCAGACGAAGTGAGAGAAAAATTCAGCGACATAGCAGACCTGACAAACGAACCTGATTCTGACAATCATGGTTCCGACCCGTTCGGCGAACAATTCGTGAGCGAAAGCCACGGAAGGATAAACAAGCCTGAAGCGCGCATCACCATAGCCATGCTGCGCCAGTACATTGAAAAGATAGGACGAAACCGCTTCATCGACGAACGATTAGACGTGGGAATCATCAGTCCCTACAGAGTTCAGGCACAGTACATACGCCAGCTGATAAGGAAGGACGACTATCTACGTCCGCTCGGCAAGAGCTGCATATCGGTTGATACGGTGGACGGATTCCAGGGACAGGAGCGCGACATAATGCTCATAAGCCTTGTACGTTCAAACGAGCACGGGCAGATTGGCTTCCTTTCAGACCTCCGACGCATGAACGTAGCCATGACACGGGCGCGCATGAAACTCATCATCATAGGAAATGCCCAGACTCTCTGCGCCCACCCTTTCTACAGAAGCCTGAAGGAATACATTGACGGAAAAACGCCTGGCTGCATAAGCCGGCATCCTCAGAACGAGGCATAACAAAAGGCTTGCTGAAACCGGAACGCACTCTGATTTCAGCAAGCCTTATTCTTTGTGAAATACTTAAATGTAAGCAGCCATTCGGCTGATGTACTTGCCGATGATGTCAAACTCAAGGTTGACGACCGAACCTACTTCAAAGTTGTGGAAATTGGTGTGCTCG
>JAFTTD010000243.1 GCA_017466965.1 Bacteroidaceae bacterium | reverse complement strand
TGTTCACAGTGGCAGCAGAATTAAATATGCCTGCGAAATCATCATCTTCGCCAAGATAGCCTATGTTCCATACACCAGAGCCAAGAATGCAATCTGAGGCAGAACTGAGTAGTGAACCAATCTTTGAAGTAAGCACCTGCTCTGTGGCGCTACCACCCTTGACATGAACAGAATAAACACCAGCACCAAGCTTCAACGTTCCCTTTGAAAGATCAAAAGCATTAGCAAAGCGCAACTGCACGGATGTTGATTCAAACACGCCCTCAAATGCAGACAAATTTGTATAGACATCGCCACGAACGTACGGGAATGAAATTTTTACATTGCCTGCTCCCGTGAGCTTTCCTCTTATGGCACAACGCTTACCAGTAGCTATGGTCAATGTCTTGCCTTTCATCACATCAATAGTGTTGTTGATTGTTGGTACTGCTGATGTGGAATTCTGGTCGAACACTTGTATGGTGCTATTGCCCTTAACTTCAATTTTTGACGTAGAAGTTCCGAATGTGGTGTTCCAGGCACCCATTGCCAATGTTCCAGCGTATAACTGAGTGCCTCCGCTCCATGTGTTGGAACCTCCGTATGTGATATTTAGCTGTCCGCCTCCAGTCTTAACAAGCATACCCGCTCCTTTTATAATACCCTTGAGCGATGTAGCTCCGCTTGCCACCTGTATAGTAGCCGTATCTGTAAGGGTAATACCACGGTTTGTTGACGTATTGGCATTGTTTATCTGGAGTGTCGCTTTACCTATCTTAAGATTTTCAGCAGACGAAGAGGCTGCACCTATTGAGCTGGCCATTCCGCCATCTGCAAGCTCCTTGACTATGACCGTACCTGAATTGATGACTGTTGCTCCTGTATAGTCGCTCTTTGTGGTATTCAGAGTAAGCTTGCCCTTACCATTTTTCACAAGCATACCCTCACCGCTGAAGCCGCCATCACCATTGAAAACGTATGCCTTCGTATCATTGCAAACAGTCACCTTGCTAACAGGCATAAGGTCATCGACAACAACCGTAGAGACAGCCGCATCATCATTAAACTCAACAGCGTCGTTAGCCACAAATTCTGTTACATCTTCATTAAGCATGAAATTCTTTGTCTGATAATTCCATACACCATCAACCTCACCAGTCCATTTAACGCCAAGTGAAGCTTCTCGCTGGGCATTGATTACAAGGAATATTGCATTTTCCTCATTAACTATGTTATATGAAAGCCCTGTAAGACCACGAACAAAGAAGTTTTCCAAGTTACCGCTGAACTCTCCTGTATATTCTATAAGTTTGAACTTGCCAGGCTTAACTTCGGATTCGGCAGGAACAATGGTAAACACAACAGGCTTAGTCACCGAAAGATTACCCTCCACCTTTATAAGGTCGGCACTTTGGTTGCCCTGTTCTGTTGTTATGTCCATTTCCATATATACTTTTTTGTTTAGAGCAAGTCCCTTCTTAAATACCATCTGAACTTCAGGAGCTAAGCGACAACCTTCATAATTGAGCGCACCTTCAAATGCTATATTATTTATAATGGCTTTGCCTGCCAAAGTTCCGCGTGCACGAAGTTCCACATCACCTGTTATTTCACCATAAACCTCAAGAGTACCTTCTGAAATATAAGTCCTTCCTGTATGGTTCAAAGGAATGTTTGACACGAGCCTGCCTTGTTGACTCTTCCATAGTTCCATCTCACCAGCAAAACTTCCCTCGCCATTGAGCGTAACAGTCTGTCCCTTCACAGGCATTGCATAAAGCACACTTGGCTTCATTTCTGTATTTACATTAAGCAAAGATGAAGAATTTATATCTATCAATACGCTTTTCCCATCGGCATACAGCACTGAAGAAGAACGCTCAAAATTTGTGAGCAGGCCATCAGCTTTCCACACCACATCTGTATGCATGCATGGCGGAAGCTGCGGGCGAGGCATATCATAGCCTAAATAGAAACCAGTATTTGGCGACTGATAGTAACCCTTTGTAGTACACTGCATACGATATGCAGGATCTTCCTGAAGACAATAAATATTTTTCACAGTAGTTGTATAATCAGTAGTAAAACCAACTATACCAACACAAACCCCGTTCTCTTTATTTAATAAAACAAGCTCTTCACGCCAGTCGCCAATGATGTCACCCCAGAAAGCAGCACGCTTGGCATACACTGTAACGTATCTATAACCACTCTGCTTTGCAATCTCAATCAGACGACCGGCATTGAACTTCTGAATATACACATTATAATGGCTGTCACTTGTGTTCACAACTTCACGGTCGAGCACCCCATCCCACCAAATGCCTTCAGTCGGGAACGGAGCAGTATGTTCTGGTATCAAATTACCCTTTGCATCATATACGCCCCCCATTGTGGACCACATTTCCCAACCTATATGATTAGGATCCACATCCATACACTCGCCTCTTCCTACATCTCCTACAGCAGCCAAGTACCAAGTCTTTATCCTTTCGCCTGTAGCCGCATCATAAAGAATTTGTCCAAGCATATCACCGGCATTCTGCTGTATGGCAAAAGTTTCTAATCCAGGACGCTCCGGGTCAATGTCGCTCGTGCGGAATCGGTCACCGTGGGAAATACGAGGATTGTTCAAAGTACTACCATTGTCGTCCATAGTATATCCACCCGTAAGCATTTCATCCTTTCCATCGCCATCAACATCCGCAATACGGATTTGATGAAAAGCAGGTCCACCCGTAGGCTTACAGAACAACTCTTTCCATTCGCCAGCTTTACCACCGCTGAAATCGTAAGCGAACGCACTATTGTGATAATTATGACTACCATCGCTGTTACGAGTATGCCATTCCATTATCATTGCAGGGTGAATTCCATCATTATAAAAAACGCCTACGTGCCCCACATGCTTATTATATTCATCACCCATCAAGGCGCTCTTGTTTGTCCTGTTGTATGAGGAATTGTACGTCTGTTCAACACTTGCCTTCTCCTTACCTGTCATACCATCGATGACAGTCATATAACGAGGAGCATTTTTCCTGCTCTGAGTTTCATAGTCAACAATTCCGTCGCCATCAGTATCACCCGAAACATTACCATTGACATAAAGTCCAAAATCTTTCTTCTCTGCATCCCAAAACTGTGTTCCGTCACTTGTTTGAACAACAACGTCCGCCTTGCCGTCACAATCCATATCGTATGCAAGAATCATATCGTCCTGCCCAGAACAACTAAGTTCATTAGGACCTAACTTTACAGTCCATAAATGCGTTCCATTACTATGATAAGCCTCAACATAATTATCCAACCCTGTTGACAGGCTCTTTCGGTTAAGAACATAGTCCATTTCGCCATCTCCATCCAAATCTGCCGGCCAAACATAGTCTGTTGTAAAATTAGCCGCAACAAGTGGAGAACCATTAAAACGTATGTTCATGAACATATTGCGCAAATCAAAATTCTTCACCTCATATCCATTACTTTTATACGAATCGGTCTCATCGCCATCTATCGCTACGGTGACAACACTACCAGCAGGAAGTTTAGAAGCAGAAGTAGAATAATTGGTATTGGCTACCGGTGAAGAATTAAGCTTTGCATCATTAACATATATATTATATTTCGCATCTTCTGACTCTTGAGCTAATTTTCTCCAAGTAATAGTCGCATCGCTGCCATTCTTTGCAACAACAACACCACGACCTAATTTTTGCTGAATACGCTGTGCAAAAGCTGCATTATTTGACAAAGAAGCAAATGCAGCAATCGCAATTAAGGTAAATATTTTTTTCATAATAGACTGATTGGTTAATTATATTACAAAAATAACCACAATCTTCTTATTATGAATCATTTTTACAATAAAAAAGTGATTTTCACTACAAAATAATAATAAATTCATTATTCCGTAAACTCACCAGCAAGTGAAATGCCCATCAATTGGCGAACCTCTTCCGAAGAATATCCCCTACCAAACAATATCATCAATTTTGTAATGGCGGCCTCAACAGTCATGTCCTTGCCACTAACAACTCCTGCCTCAAGAAGCTGACGCCCTGTTTCATACAGTCCCATCTCTACTCCTCCGCATTGACATTGAGTTATGTTCACAACTATTTTGCCTGAAGCTGTAGCGCGCCTGATTGCTTCTATGAGCCAATCACGCCGAGGCGCATTACCCGAACCGTATGTGCGCAATATCACGCCCTTGATATGATTAAAGCTGAAAACACTTTCTATTAATTCTCTTTGAATCCCAGGGAAAAGAGTTAACGCTAAAACACTTGTATCATACTCAAAATGAGGCGTAAAGGATTTTCCCAAATCAGGATGACGAATAATATTAAAGTTATAATTTATATTAATACCCATCCTCGCAAGCTCAGGACAGTTATACGAACTGAAAGCCTTGAATTTTTCGGCATTGGATTTCGTCGTTCTGTTTCCGCGGAACAGATATTGTCCAAAGAATACACAAACTTCAGGAACTAACGCATTACCATCCTCGTCTTGAGCCGTTGCAAGTTCTATTGCTGCTATAAGATTCTCCTTGCCGTCTGTACGAAGAACTCCGATGGGCAACTGGCTTCCTGTGAGAATAACCGGTTTGCCAATATTTTCCAACATGAAACTCAGCGCTGAAGCAGTATATGCCATCGTATCAGTACCATGCAGAATGACAAAACCATCATACTTGCAATAATTGGCATTAATTATCCTTACGAGTTCTACCCAAAGTTTGGGGTCCATATCAGACGAGTCTATAGGAGGTACAAACTGATATGAACTTACAACACAGTCAAACTGGTTAAGTTCCGGAACATGCTTGCGCAAGTGTTCAAAATTGAATGATTCAAGAGCCCCTGTTTCTGGATTACGAATCATGCCAATAGTACCACCAGTATATATGAGCATTACCCGTTTCTGATTTGCCAATAATTGTTTCATTATTGATTAATTTTTAAATACAGGTACAAAGGTAGTCTTTTCATTTATAAAAATGATTTACATTATTGCCTAAATTAAATTTCTATATATAATTACAAGCTATTAATAAACTGTTTAACCTTATAATTGTTACTTATTAGAAATTTTGAAGCAAAAATATACAGAAAACGATTATTACGGAGCTATTAGTTTCATTGTGTAAAAAACTTTGTTAAAAAAATACAACTTGAATATAATTATTTTGTAATAATTCAAATATTTCATATTTTTACAATCAGAAAAAAGATAGAGATTATATATAGATTTTATTAATTAATTAAATGAGTATATTATGAAAAAGATTTTTGCTATTCTCGCTTTAGGTTTGTCACTCTCAACAACAGCTTGTGCAGATGACGATATCATCAGCCAGAACATCAGTGACCTCCCTGTTGAAGCTCAAAGTCTGATTAAGAAAGACTTTACTAATCACAAGATTTCATATATTAAAATAGACAAGGATTTCATATCAAAGTCATTTGAAGTTCAGTTTACAAACGGTGATGAAATCAGCTTCGACAAAAAAGGTGCATGGACTGAAATTGAATGCGACAAGACAAGTGTTCCTGACAAGTTCATACCTGCAGTAATTAAGGAAAAGGTAAACCAAATGTTTGCAGGAAAGAAAATCAGACGAATTGAAAAGGACAAAAAAGGTTATGAAGTAGAACTTTCTGACGGAAAAGAACTTTCATTTGACAAGAAAATGAAATTAAGAGAAATTGACGACTAATTCAAAATCAAGCACTAATTCAATAAAGATATTTAGACAAGAAATAGATAAAAAAAGAGATAGATAAAAGAAAATCCGGCTTCAAAGTCGGATTTTCTTTTATCTAATATATAGAAACACAAAGATATACAGAAACACAAAGAGAGTTTATCAAGGATGTCAGTCATCCACTTCTGCAGCCTCAACATCCTGAACCTGACTGTCTTTTCTCTTTGCAAGATATTCTGGCAAATTAAGCCCTGCCATATCAAACAGTTCATTGAGCGGAGGAACAGACTTCATTAAACCGGAAACAAAATTAGCTGTTGATCCTTTTCCATCAGCACTATTACCATTGTCCCATACAGTTACATGGTCAATATTGATTCCCTTGACAGCTTCAACCTGAGTCTTGACAAGTTCCGGCAATTTTTCAAGCAACAAAAGCATATAAGCCTTATTAGCATCACCGCCTGCCGCCTGAACCATCTTTTCATATCCGGAAGCCTGTTTTGTAAGCACTTCATAAAGTCCCTTTGCCTCTGCTTCCATTTTTGCATATATCGCATCAGCTTCTCCCTTCGCGCTAACACGTACTTTCTCCGCTTCAGCTTCTGCCTCAATAATTCTACGCTGTTTTTCAATTTCCTGAGGCACAATGACATTTGCTGTCTCTGTTGAGCGCTCACGTTCTGCACGAGCCTGTTCAGCATCGCGCTCAGCAGCATACGCTTCCTGCAATGCCATAGCCTGCTGGACTTTTTCCGCAGCACTTGCCTTACGCTGTGCTTCAGCTTCTTTTTCACGACGATAAGCTTCAGAAGCAGCAATCGCAACTTTAGCCTCGTTCTCACCCTTCACAGCTTCTGCGTTTGCTTCTGCTGTACGGATACGAGTTTCTCGTACTGCTTCAGCCTTACCTATTTCACCTATTTTGTCCTGTTCTGCCACACGAACCTTAGCTTCATTGATCGCCTTTGCCGCAGCCTCACGTCCTAAAGCTTCAATATATCCGCTCTCGTCCTTGATGTCGGTAACGTTTACATTAATGAGTCTCAAACCAATTTTCTTAAGTTCCACTTCCACATTGGCAGAAATGCTTTCAAGGAACTTATCGCGGTCATTATTCAGTTCCTCAATACTCATTGTTGCAATTACAAGACGCAACTGTCCGAAAAGTATGTCACGCGCAAGTTCCTGAATCTGAGCAGGAGTTAATCCTAACAATCGCTCTGCCGCCGCATTCATACATTCCGGATCGGTAGATATACCTACCGTAAAACGGCTTGGCACATCCACGCGGATGTTCTGACGGCTAAGCGCGTTGGTAAGATTTGCATCAATAGAAATAGGAGTCAAGCTCAGGTAAGCATAGTCTTCAATGATAGGCCACACGAACGCTCCACCTCCATGAACACAGCGGGCAGAAGTCTTATTGCTTTTACTTCCGTAAATCACTAAAATCTTGTCCGACGGACATCGTCTGTATCGGTTTATTATTGACACGAACAGAGCAATAGCCACTATTACAGCAGCAACAATCAAAACCATTGAATTCATATTAAAAACATTTATGTTATATATTATACAATAGAAAGCCGCACAATAATCATGCCAATTCCACCATCAAAGCATCATTGCTGATAATCTCTACAACCTTCACGCTCTTTCCTGTTGGAATTGCTTCACCTGAAGTCATTGCATCAAGTTCATGAACAGAGCCATTAATACTTATCTGCACTTTACCCCTGCCACTCTTATTGGCAGGTATTCGCAAATACACATTCGCTATCTTTCCTTCGCAGTCCTTTATTTGAAATGCTCCATTTGCTTCAAACTTCTTTGTTTGCTTATAAATCAAAAAGAACAGATAAACGAACAGAAATCCTACAACAATAGAAACAAGCAGCAAAAGGAACTTGTTGTCTATAGTGTCATAAAAGCTCACTCCTGCCCATCCGAATCCGAGATTAAAGTTCACAAGATTACGAATGGAGAACAAAGACAAACCGCCGCCTAAATCAAGAGTGTCAGGCGCATCAACATCAACACTCATGTCAGCATGGTCCAACCCCAAAAGCGCTAATACAGTCTGTACGACAAAAATCAGGGAACCGACGATTGCACATCCCCAAAATACTTGCAACATCGTATCAAGCGATGAATACCAAAGTGTCAATTCTTCCATAAATGTATTTTAGTTTTTAAGTTCTGCAAGCAAGTCATCATCCATTGCTCAAGAAACGATGCCTCTCATAATGCTCGGAATGACAGAGCAGAAACAATTCACAATTTCTATTTCTTAATTGGCTACGCCTCCCATCCAAGTGCACTCGCTCCAAGCACAGCCGCATTGCTGTCCATCAGGCCTGAAACAAGGAATTTTGCTTTACCTCTGAATATAGGCAGGACATACTTGTCGTATGCATCTTTAATAGGTTCCATAATCAAATCGCCCGATTTGGTTAGTCCGCCAAAGAAGATGAATGCCTCAGGACTTGAAAAAGCGGCAAAATCAGCACATGCAGCACCAAGCATTTCGCCAGTGCAACGGAAGATTTCAATTGCCAGTTCATCGCCTTTCTCTGCTGCAAGAGCTACATCAAGCGAAGTTATCTTGTCAAGCGGTATCTCACACAATGAGCTTTCAGCATCTGCAGACGAAAGTGCCTCACGAGCTGTACGAGCAACGCCTGTAGCTGAGCAGTATGCCTCTAAACATCCTTTGCGTCCGCATCCGCACAAACGCCCCTCTTCGCCACGCACCATTGTAACATGACCTAATTCACCGGCAAACCCGTCATGTCCATATACAAGCTGTCCGTTAATAACAATTCCGCTTCCTACGCCAGTGCCAAGAGTTATGACAATGAAATTTTTCATGCCACGGGCTACACCGTAAGTCATTTCTCCTATGGCAGCAGCATTGGCGTCATTAGTCAGGCTGACAGGTATTCCCAATTTCTTCTTGAACATATCAGCAAGTGGCACTACCCCCTTCCATGGAAGATTCGGAGCATGTTCGATTGTTCCAGAATAAAAGTTACCGTTAGGAGCGCCTATTCCCATGCCCTGAATATTTTCTATCCCTCCGACGTTCTCAATAAGAGGCTTAAGGCATTCACATCCAGCCTCAACAAAATCTTCAACAGCCGCATATTCTTGAGTTTTGATAGCACCTTCACACACCACATTGCCATCTTTGTCAAATATTACGAAAACGGTGTTTGTAACACCAAGGTCAACACCTATAACATAAGGTTTCATTTCTATTAGAGTTTTTATTTTATAAGAATAACAAAAGGTTAACTTAAAACTTGTTTACGTTACAAATTTACATTTTTTTTTCATAGGACATAACCATTTGTGTTTTTTTTCGTAAGTTTGCGTAAATAAATACTTAATTATAAACATAAAGGTTTCTATCAATCATGAAAAACAGACTAAAAGCAATACTCTGCTCCATCATTTTAGGAAGCAGTATGCACGCACAATCATCGTTCAACATCGACCTGTGGCAAAATGGCCTGCCAAACAGCAACGGCATAGACAAAACACAGCCTTTTGACGACTCTAAGCGTAACTTCAAACCATCCGTAAGAGTGTTCCTGCCATCGGCTGAGAAATCAAACGGAGCAGCAGTAGTATGTTGTCCGGGCGGCGGTTATTCACATTTGGCAATGGACCACGAAGGATATGGCTGGGCTCCATTCTTCAATGAGCAAGGATTTGCGCTGATAGTTTTGAAATACAGAATGCCACACGGATTTACAGACGTTCCGATAAGCGACGCAAAGGAAGCCCTTAGATTAGTAAGAGAGAATGCAGAAAAATGGAACATCAATCCATCCAAAGTCGGCATAATGGGGTCGTCTGCCGGAGGGCATCTGGCCTCTACAGTTGCTACACATAGCGATTCTGTCACAGCGCCGAACTTCCAGATTCTGTTCTATCCCGTTGTAACATTCGACTATGCCTACACCCACAAAGGCTCCCGCCATGGACTTATCGGCAAAGATGCAAATCAGGAAATGGTAGATTTATACAGCAACGAAAAGCAGGTGAACAAACATACGCCTCCTGCCATCATGCTTCTCTCTGACGACGACAAAGTTGTTCTGCCGCAAAACAGCGTAAACTACTATTTAGCAATGAAACGCTTAGGAATTCCTGCTGCAATGCATATATACCCATCAGGCGGACACGGCTGGGGCGTAAGAGACAACTTCAAGTATCACCACGAAATGATTGCCGACCTCAAGGCATGGCTTAAGACTATTCTATAGCTGGAGAAAAAATAATTCATCAAGCCAGCATCATTTAATTACAAACGCAGGCTCATTTAAATTCAAACGAGCCTGCGTTTGTAATTAAATGAGCCCGCGTTTGCATTTATATTCAACTCAACTTTCGGAAGTTCAGGAGTTAGGAAGTTTTGGAGTTCAGACGGCGGAACGTAATAGGAGTTCCGCTTGCGGCGTCAGTGCGAAACAGTAGCACTTATTGCGACGAAGTATACTAATGACATTCCATATACTCAAAATTACTTATTATCAGGTGTAAGGAATGCACTTTACAGTCAAGACAAATACTTATTTTTGATTATTGACGCGCAATTAAAAACCACATAACTTTGCACTCGAAAATAAAAACCAACACTAAACACTACACCCATGAAAGAAAACAAAAAAACACTGTTAATCTCTGCATTGCTAATGTCC
>JAFTTD010000242.1 GCA_017466965.1 Bacteroidaceae bacterium | reverse complement strand
TTGTGTCAGCAGGAGGATATGGAGACTATATTCTGTCTTCCTAAACCTTGTGGTGAAGAAGAATCTATTAATCGTAATAAGATTATAGGAATGAATCAAGTTCCTATAGTTTGGCGCGGACATGATTATGATTATGTGAAATCCAGGATGCCTAATTATATGACACCTGAAGATTATTATCGTTTTCGTGATAATATATATGCAGACTTTTCATACATGAATGTAAATGACATGGGATGTATGGAGTTTGCAGGTGGATATCCTGGTAACTTGCATGATGAAATAAATAATTTCTCTATTATAGCTGGTGTTGTTGCACGTACAGAACAATTTGATATTATACATGCACACGACTGGCTGACATATCCTGCAGGTGTACATTCGAAAATGGTTAGTGGTAAACCTTTGTGTATTCACGTTCATGCTACAGATTTTGACAGATCACGTGGTAAAGTTAATCCTACTGTTTATTCTATCGAGAAGAATGGTATGGATCATGCTGATTGTATCATGTGTGTTAGTGAATTAACTCGAAGAACTGTAATTAATGAATATCATCAGAATCCTGCCAAGGTGTTTGCAATGCACAACGCAGTATATCCTTTGTCACAAGAATTACAAGATATTCCACGTCCAGACCATTCAAAAGAAAAAGTAGTAACTTTCCTTGGGCGTATTACAATGCAGAAGGGACCAGAGTATTTTGTTGAGGCTGCAGCTCTTGTACTTCAAAGAACTCGGAACATTAGGTTCTGTATGGCTGGTTCTGGTGATATGCTCAACGCTATGATTGATTTGGTTGCTGAGAGAGGTATCGCAGACAGATTCCATTTCCCAGGTTTCCAAAGAGGAAGACAGGTTTATGAATGCTATAAAGACAGCGATGTGTTCGTTATGCCTTCTGTATCTGAACCATTTGGTATTGCTCCACTTGAAGCTATGCAATGTGGTACGCCGTCAATTATATCAAAACAGTCGGGATGTGGCGAGATTTTGAATAATGTGATAAAGACCGATTATTGGGACATACATGCTATGGCAGACGCGATATATTCTATATGTACTAATTCGTCTTTGTTCGAATACCTCCAGGTAGAGGGTAAGAAGGAAGTTGATGAAATAACATGGGAAAAAGTAGGTCTAAGAATGAGAAAACTTTATGACCAAACAATTGCAAATTATTATAAATAAATTAAAGAATAACTAAGTTATGAAAACTATATGCCTTTATTTTGAGATTCATCAAATTATACATCTCAAGCGTTATCGTTTCTTCGATATAGGTCGTGATCATTATTATTATGATGACTATGAAAATGAACGTTCAATTAGTTATATAGCAGAACGTAGTTATGTGCCCGCACTTCGTACTCTAATTGATATGGCGAAAGAAAACGGAGATTATTTCAAAGTGGCTCTTTCTCTTTCTGGAGTAGGATTAGAACAGCTTGAACTTCATGCTCCACATGTTATTGACCTTTTACAAGAGTTGAACTCAACTGGTTGTGTGGAATTCCTCTGTGAACCTTATAGCCATGGTTTGGCTTCTCTTGCAAATGAGGATAGCTTCAGAGAAGAATGTTTGAGAATGCAGAATAAAATTAAGGAACTTTTTGGCCAAACACCTAAAGTTTTCAGAAATTCTTCTTTGATTTACTCTGATGAAATTGGTGCTCAAGTAGCAGCTATGGGATTCAAGGGAATGCTGACTGAAGGTGCAAAGCACATATTGGGATGGAAATCACCTCATTTCTTATATAGTTGTGCACATAATCCAAACCTCAAACTATTGTTGAGTGATTATAAGTTATCTTATGATATTTCTTTGCGTTTCAACAATTCAGATTGGAGTGAGTATCCGTTGTTTGCTGAAACATACATTGATTGGATAGCAGGTTTGCCTGAAGAAGATCAAATTGTAAATATATTTATGGAACTTTGCGCTCTTGGTATATTCCAGCCGTTGTCTTCAAATATTCTTGAGTTCCTGCGTGCACTTCCTAAGTGTGCTAAAGAACGTGGTATTGCTTTTGCAACACCATCTGAAATATGCGACAAATTCAACTCTGTCGGAACTATTGATGTTCCATACAATGTTTCGTGGGTTGATGAAGAAAGAGATACAAGCTGCTGGTTAGGAAATGTAATGCAGCGTGAGGCTTTCAATAAACTTTATTCTGTAGCAGACAGAGTTCGTATCTGTACTGATCGCCGAATCAAACAAGACTGGGATTATCTTCAGGCTTCTAACAACTTCAGGTTCATGACTACAAAACCTGCAAGTGTTGGTATGAATCGTGGATTCTATGAGAACCCTTATGATGCATTTACTAATTATATGAATATTCTTGGTGATTTCATTTCAAGAGTTAACAGTCTTTACCCTGTAGATATGGATAATGAAGAACTGAACTCATTGCTGACTACAATCAAGAATCAAGGTGAAGAAATAGAAGCAAAAGATAAAGAGATTGAAAGACTTCAAAAGAAGTTGGAAAAATTAAATCCGACACCTGCTAAAGAAGAAAAAAAGCCTGTAGCTAAAAAGAAAGCTACTGCTAAGAAAAAGGCAGAATAAAATTCAGATAAATGGCTGACAGTTGATTAAAATCATTGTCAGCCATTTTTGTGTTTGTTTCTGGTGTGGTTGATTATATATCCAAGTTCCTCTGATGGAAATCTGCTAAATGCAGAATCGGTTGTTTTAGTATTTTTCCTATATTGCAATTGTGTTGGTTTGCTACAATTTCTATCTCATCTTTGAAATGGAACGCTATAGAACCAACAAAGTTTATTGAATTGATGTTGTATTTTTTCAGGTAATAATGGATGTTGCGTTTGAAGAACTCGTTGAAGCTGTCTATTAATAAGTTATGAATGTCTGCATCATCTCTATGGCTTGAACAGAACTTTGTTAATGAAGCGAGAAAACGGTTGGCCATAGGTTCTTTATATACCTTGTGTATGATTTCTGGTTGTGTGTATTGTGTCTCATTGAAAAAGGTGTCGCTAATTTCCTTTGAAACTTGATGCTTCAATATGTCGCCTAAAAGTCGTTTGCCAATATATGCTCCACTCCCTTCGTCGCCGAGAATGTATCCAAGTGGTGAAACGTTGTCTATGATCTTATTTCCGTCATAAAAACATGAGTTTGAACCTGTTCCGAGTATGCATACTATTCCTGGATTATTTCCGCAAAGACCTCGCGCTGCTCCGAGCAAATCACTGTTTACTTCTATTTCAGACGCTGTGCCAAATGATTGTAATAGGCATTTTTTTACAATATCTGATTTCTCAAATGTGCATCCTGCTCCATAAAAATATATTTTGTTTATATCTGTCCTCTCTAATGATGGAATGAGTTCTGTTCTTATAATTTCAGTGATTACTTCTTCTGATTGC
>JAFTTD010000241.1 GCA_017466965.1 Bacteroidaceae bacterium | reverse complement strand
TAATTATGGCCCGTATCATTTTCCTGAGAAACTTATTCCGCTGATTATAAATAATCGACTTGAAGGAAAACGACTGCCTGTATATGGCGACGGCTTGAACGTCAGAGACTGGCTCTATGTGGAAGACCATTGCAAAGCTATAGATCTTGTCGTACGCAAGGGCAGAGTTGGAGAGGTTTATAATGTAGGCGGCCACAATGAAAAGACAAATATTGACATTGTGAAATTGACTATAAAGACAATCCATGATTTAATGGAAGAAAATCCATAGTACAGAAAAGTGCTTCGCAAGCAGGTTAAGACAGAGGATGGACAGTTGTCAATAGATTGGATAAATGATAACCTTATTACTTTTGTCAAAGACCGTTTGGGACATGACCAGCGTTATGCTATTGATCCAACAAAAATCAAAGAAGAGCTTGGATGGTATCCGGAAACTTGTTTTGCAGAAGGTATTGTAAAGACAATTAAATGGAATCTTGACAATCAGGAATGGATTGCAGATGTTACAAGTGGTGATTACAAAAAGTACTACGACGAAATGTACGGCAGAAAATAAGCAGGAAATCAGTTCTTGTGAGTGCTTGGAATAAAAAAGAGAACTTTCGCTATTATCAAGGCGAAAGTTCTCTTTTTTTGTTTGCTGCAAATATGATTTTAATTTTTTTGTAGGCTCATCAGTAATCAAACGCAGGCTCATTGATATTTAAACGCGGGCTCATTAATATTTAAACGCAGGCTCATTAATATTTAAACGCAGGCTCGTTAGTGTCTGAAAAAGATTGTAGGTAAGTTGTGCTTGGGGGTTAAAATAACATTGACATTGCCAGAGCAATGAATAAGATTCCGGTGATTAAATTGAACCAAAGCTGCATTTTTTCTATTTTTCTTTCAATACGCCTTGCTTTGAATATTGCAGAGTTTATTAAGTAGGACAATATGAAAATTGGAAACCCTGCAGATAAGGCGAATACGATAGGCAGCAAATATCCCATACTTGTGTTAACAGAGAGCGGAACAAGTATTCCGAAATAGAAAACGGCACTCTCTGGGCAAAATGCTAATGCTAAAGTCATTCCTAATGCAAGTGCGCCAAACGGTCCGGTTCTTTTAATTGTTGTGCCGCTGTTATGGCAATGTTCCCCATGTCTGTGATGGTGGAATATGGCCCTTGCGATAAAAAATGCTCCTATTGCGCACATTACGAAAGGTATAATGGTTTCAGCCTTGCTCAAAAACTGTTGAATGCCCTTCGTTTCCAATCCTAAGTTTATGGCGTACATTAGAATCCAGCCCATAGCTGTGTAAGTGACAGTTCTGCCAATTATATAGACAAAACTTTTTTTACGCAGTTCATACTTTGATATGAGGTCTTTGCCCAAATACGTAAGCGCTGATATGTTTATGGCCAATTGGCATGGGTTCAGAATTACAAGCAATCCTAACAAGATAGCTGTCAAAACAGGCATAGTGCTGGATTGAGTCAATTCATTCAATGTGTTGTATATGGAGTCAATCATTATTATTCAGTGTGTACAATGGATATGAATATAAACAAAAATCATGACAAATAGTTTTGCATGTGTAAAGACTATTTGCCATGAATTGTTGTTGGTTATGAACAAAGCAGCAGTATTATAATCTGTGCTGTTACTATTCGGAGGAACATAGACAAAGGATATACTGTAGAATAACCTACAGATGGTATGTCGTTGTTTGCCGTTGAAGTGGAGTATGCCAATGCTGGCGGATCTGTGGTTGCTCCTGCCATGATACCCATCAATAGGAAATAATTCTCTTTATAATAGAGTCTTGCAATTATTCCCATAATAATCAAAGGTATTACGGTTATTAGGAATCCGTACAGGACATACATGAGGCCGCCGTTCATTACGGTGTCAACAAAGTTGCTTCCTGCTTTTATACCAACACTCGCAAGGAACAGCACTAAGCCAATGTCGCGAATCATCATGGAGGCGCTGTTTGTTGTATATGCTACAAGTTTAAGCTTGAATCCGAAACGGCCAACGAGAATAGCTACAACCAGAGGACCACCTGCCAATCCGAGCTTGACTGGCATAGACATGCCTGGTATGCTGAAAGGAAGGCTTCCGAAAATGATTCCGACGAGTATTCCGAAGAATATAGTCAGGAGATTAGGCTTGTCAAGACGGTCTTTCTGATTGCCAAGCTTGTTTGCGAAGCGGTTAACAGAATCTTCAGGACCTACAACTGTTACGCGGTCACCAACTTGCAGTGTTACTCCTGGGTGAGCGAAAAGTTCAATTCCTGAACGGAATATGCGTGTGACATTTACTCCATAAAGGCTGCTTGGGTGAAGTCCGCCAAGCGTTTTTCCGTTTATTTTGTCTTTTGTGACGAGAATCTTTTTTGAAATCATTGGGGTGTCCTGCTTGTCCCATGCAACATCCACTTCTTTACCGATGAAAGCAGTTATTGCTTCACAGTCTTCCTCTGCACATACAATATACAACTTGTCTCCATTGTAAATGAGCGTGTCTTTGTTTGGCAACACAACATGCCCTTGGTGCAGACAACGAGAGCAAACGAAGTCACGCGCGAGATAATCGCGTATTTGTAATATGCTTTTTCCGTTGATGGAAGGGTTAATAACTTCCAGATGCATGGAGTGGGGCTTCATCGCCGCCGAATTTCCGTTTTGAAGACTGAAATCCTCCTCTTCCTTCTTGAAGTTGATTTTGAAAATGTAACGTATCAGAATTATAGCTCCTATAATGCCTACAACTCCAAGCGGATAAGCGCAAGCATATCCATTTGCTATTACAGGTATAGTATCTCCGAAAACAGACGGGTCCTGGCTTGAGATTTGGTCGATAGCGGCGTTTGCGGCACCTAATCCAGGAGTGTTAGTGACAGCTCCACACAAAACTCCTACCATCATAGGAAGAGCATGAGGGTCGGATGTGTCCATGAAGCCGTAGTATAGAGAAAGCATGACTGCTATATTTAAAAGGATGATTCCTCCTGCAATCATATTCATCTTTACTCCTCCTTGCTTGAATGAGGTGAAGAATGATGGACCTACTTGAAGACCAATGGAATAAACGAAAAGGATTAATCCGAAATCCTGAACGAAATTCAAAACGTTTGTTGGTTCAGGAGTGTTGCCGTTATATATTTGCCCCTGATGCAAAAAATGTCCAACAATAATACCTACGAACAACACAAATGTTACTCCTAATGAAACTCCGCCAATTTTGAGTTTGCCTAAAAGAACTCCTGCAGAGATCACGATTGAATATAGCGAAATAATATGCGCTATTGATTCACCGTTACTAAACAAATCTACAAGCCACTGCATATAGCTTTCTTAATCAAAAATAATGTTTGAAACAATTTAAATTTACCCTCAAAATTAATTTTCCGATTGCAAAGTTACATTTTTTTATGATTAATTAGCAAACATATCTTCT
This sequence comes from Bacteroidaceae bacterium, assembly GCA_017466965.1. The sequence continues at coordinate 858 of JAFTTD010000241.1, read as the reverse complement.
GAAAAAGAAGTTCCGGTCCTGAAAATGCTGATGTTGCTACTTTTAGACCTCAATATGTCCTTTGCATGATCACAAGTGCAATGCCCTGTAAACACAATGGTATCAGGATACTCTCTTTTGATTTCTGAAATAATATCTATTGATTCCCTTTCTGTGTTGTCGCCTTCAACTATATGCATTCCTCCGATAAACAAAGCTACTTTGTTTATGCCAGAAAAATGACAACATGATTTCATGATGTTCACAGCCCCACAATGTGAACATGGAGAAATGACAACAAGCCCCTTGTCTGTTTTTATCGCCAATGATTGTTCGTGGCTGAAATCGTCTTCCGTTTCAGAAGCATGGTCAGATTTGTATAAAAATATATTCCCATGAGGCTTGCTGTTTTGTGCATAAATGTTTTTGATAATTGCAATATCTGAAGTTATCCATTCGCTTTTATCAACAACCTTTAATCTCTTGCTGTTGCGAGCTTCGTCGGTCAATATGGTACTTATGTCTCGTTTTGATGCATGGCGATGAGAGTAGTATCTGTCGTTCAATATGTTTTGGGGGATGAAAATGTCCTTGTCCTGATATTTTTCAATAAAAGTTTGAAGCCCTCCTGTGTGGTCGGAATGGCCATGTGAAATGAATGCGAAGTCTATGGTGTTGAGATTTATTCCCAATAATTCGGAGTTTTCAATAAAGGAGTCAGAAGCTCCCATGTCGCACAGCACATTCGTTTTTCCTGTTTGTATGAAAGCCGAAAATCCATGTTCATGTTTAAGTTCCTTGTTGTCGCTTGGGGTATTGTCTATCAGAATCGTTATTTTCATATTTCAGTAGGACGTGATGTTGTTAGCCTGTACGCAT
>JAFTTD010000240.1 GCA_017466965.1 Bacteroidaceae bacterium | reverse complement strand
GGTGGCCACGCAGGTGTCATCGAGCACGGCTGCCACTTGTTCGTAAACTCTCTCAATCATGAATTTTCCACCCAACTTTACCAGCGGTTTTCCCGGGAAACGGGTGGATGCGTATCGTGCGGGGATTATTCCAATGTATTTCATATGTTTATTTTTTTTAGTTGACAAGTTGACAAGTATACGAGTTGACAAGTTATTTGTTTTGCAGGAGTTAGAGGAAGTTAGAGGGAAGTTATCGCTTCGCTGAGAAGTTAAAAGACATTAGCTTCAAGCATTCGTTTATCGCCCATCGTTCATCGCTCATCTCTCATCGTTCATCGCTCCTTAATCTCTTTCCTCCCCTAAGGGGGGTTAGGAGGGGCTTCAATCCCTCATCCTTTTCCTTGCAAAGTTATAAATATATCGTGATATTCAGTTAAAAAATCTAATCTTTTTTGTTATGTTTTTGATTTTTACTAATTTTGTATGATAAATTCGAAATAAATGAATAATATTAAATTCTATATACTGACTTTTTGTTTTACCGTAGGTTGCATGCTTTGTTATGGGCAGAAGATCACCTTGGGCAGTTGCAAGACTAAGGACGGCGGTTCGTATAACGGAGAAATGTCAATGGGAAAGCCGCATGGCAAGGGTAAGGCGACATATAAGAATGGTGACTGTTATGAGGGCGAATACGTGAGGGGCAAGCGTCAGGGATTTGGTGTCTATACCTTTTCTGACGGCGAGCGCTACGAGGGCCAGTGGTTTCAGGACCAGCAGCACGGCAAGGGTGTGTTCTATTTCTTGAACAACAACCGCTATGACGGTCTTTGGTTCAGGGATTTCCAGGAGGGACAAGGCACGATGTACTACTACAACGGCGACAAGTATGAAGGCTATTGGAAGCAGGACAAGCGAGTGGGGCAGGGAACCTATGTCTTTAACGGAGGAGCTTTCTATAAAGGCAAGTGGGACAACGACATGAAGAACGGTCATGGCACATTCTGCTGGCCGGACGGCTCTTCGTATATCGGTTTGTGGAAAGACAACAAGAAGATTGGGCAGGGCACGTTCAAGTATGCTGACGGCTCGGTATATACAGGTCAGTGGGGCAACGACCTGCAGCATGGCAAGGGCATCTACAGATTTGCCAACGGCGACGTCTATGAGGGCGACTACGCCAACGGCGAGCGCACGGGCACGGGCATCTTTAAATATGCCAACGGCGATGTTTATACAGGACAGTTCAAAAGCGGCTACAAGGATGGGCAGGGCACGCTGACGTGGAACTTCGGCGATACATATACGGGACAGTGGAAGGCTGACATGCCCAACGGCACCGGAAAGTTGAAGACGAAGTCGGGCGACGAGTATGAAGGACAGTTTGCCAACGGAATGATTGACGGACAGGGAATAGCGCGCTATGCCGACGGTTCTAAGTTTAAGGGCAACTTTAAAAAAGGAAAGCGCAACGGTCCTGCCATAGAGGAAGACAAGGACGGCAACCGCTTTGAGGGACATTATGTTGACGACATGCGCCACGGACCTTACGTTGAGAAAGACCGCAACGGAAAGGTTACTGCACAAGGAACGTATAACAAAGGAAGAAAAGATTAAACATAAAAAATATTTGTATTAACTCTTAATTTTTGAAACAGTTATGGTAATTGACACACTTGAAAAACTGAGCAGTTATGAGTCTCTGAACCCATTGTTCAAAGACGTAGTGGAATTTGTAAAGAACAACGACCTGAGCGCAATGGAGCCAGGCAAGTATCCAATAAAGGGTGAAGACCTGTTTCTGAACATCGCCGTAGCTAAGGGAAAGACTCCTGATGCAGCGGTGCTGGAAACACACAACGTGATGATTGACATTCAGATACCTCTCTCAGGTGCAGAGACTTACGGCTATACAGCTGCTGCAAGCCTGCCAGAGGCTGAGTATAACGCAGAGAAGGACATAACAAAGTTTGGCGACCTGCTCGCAGAGAGCTACGTGACATGCAAGCCGGGAATGTTCGCAATATTCTTCCCGCAGGACGGTCATGCTCCATGTATCTCTGTAGAACCGGAGATTAAGAAGGCAATCTTTAAGATTAAGGCATGAAAAAGACAGAAGAAAAACCTGTGGCAACAAAGAAGAAAAAGGTTGCCGCACCAAAGGTTGAGCACATAGGACTGGTAAAGAATGATTCGTGGCTCGAACCATACGAGGATGCTATTCGTGGCAGACACGAGCATGCGCTGAACAAGATTAAGCAGCTGACAAGCAACGGCAGGAAGACGCTGACGGAGTTTGCCAGCGGACATCTGTATTTCGGACTTCACAGGACAGTACGCGGATGGGTGTTCCGTGAGTGGGCTCCAAACGCTACAGAAATATATCTTATAGGTGATTTCAACAACTGGCAGGAGAACGAGAAGTACAAGCTGAAGAGAGTTAAAGGTACCGACAACTGGGAACTGAAGCTTGCCGATAAGGCCCTGAATCATGGCGACCTCTACAAGATGAAGGTGAAATGGGAAGGCGGAGAAGGCGAGAGAATACCGGCATGGTGCAGACGCGTGGTGCAGGACGAGCAGACAAAGATATTCTCTGCTCAGGTATGGCATCCGGCCAAGCCTTATGCCTTCAAGAAGAAGAGCTTCAAACCGTCAAAGTCGCCGCTGCTCATCTATGAGTGCCACGTGGGCATGGGACAGGATGCCGAGAAGGTGGGCACATACCGTGAGTTTCAGGAAAACGTGCTGCCGAGAGTAATAGAAGGCGGCTACAACTGCATTCAGGT
>JAFTTD010000021.1 GCA_017466965.1 Bacteroidaceae bacterium | reverse complement strand
TTACCGCAGAATAGCAAAGACTGTAGAGAATCTTATAAGCAAGAGCGCTACGGACAAGGATTCAGCCATAATGAAAGATATGAATGACAAAATAGCCACAGCGCCAATTACATCCGCGGCAAAACCTGCAGCTGAGGCAACACCAGCAGCTCCTCCTTTCGACATAGCGAAGTTTGCCGGCATATTCGCAGCCATCGGCATGGCGTTGGGTATGATTGCCACCGCTTTGGCTACTGTATTCAAGGACTTCGTAAACCTCACATGGTGGCAGATGATTTTAGTGTTCGTAGGTGTCATGCTTATAATCTCTGGTCCAGCTATGGTGCTGGCTTGGCTGAAGTTGCGCCGTCGCAACATAGCTCCATTGCTCAATGCAAACGGATGGGCCATCAACGCATCTTCAAAGATCAGCATACCTTTCGGAGAGACCTTAACAATATCTGCAAAATTCCCTAAACTGAGATTAAAGGACCCATATAAAAAAGGTATGGCCACTTGGAAGAAATGGTGTATCGCAATCCTTGCAGTGTTAATTATAGGTGCCGCATTATGGCTGACAAATTTACTGGAATGGGCGCAGTTGCCTTCTCCAATTCCATGTTTTCAATAAAACAGTTTTGGGATTGATGAGGCAATAGCGAAAAAGTTAGAGGAGTTAAGGAGTTAAAAGTAGTGGAGGTTATAAGGTTAAGGTTAAGGTTTAGTTTTTGAGTTTTTAAGTTTTTGAGTTTTTAAGTTAGATATGCAACCTAATGCATTCGTCCCTTTTTAACTCCCCCTTTTAACTCCTTAACTACTTACCCCCTTTTAACTCCTTACTTCTTAGCTCCTTAACTACAGAAAAATCTCCTTAACCACTTTACATCCCAACCTAATGAATACCAACAGAACAGTCAGAGTGGAACGCACAGCGGACGGTTCCGCCACATTGATAGTAAAAGAAATGGACGAGCACTACCACTCCGTCAAGGGAGCATTGACAGAATCAGAGCACGTGTTCAGGGACTGCGCTTTTCTTTACAGACATTCAATGAACATCGGAGCAGGGCTGAATTCTGAGTCAGACAAGACATCGTGCGCCCCAGTTCTGCGTCTCCTTGAAATAGGTTTCGGAACGGGGCTAAATGCAGTCGTCACTGCTATGGCCACCGATGAAAGCACAAGAGTGCATTACATGAGCATAGAGAAATATCCTTTGGATATTAATCTCATTGACAGCCTTGATTACGACAACATAATTGACGGGAATGTATTTCAAAAAATCCACTCCGCAGAATGGAACAGTAAGGTAGAGATAACACCATGGTTTTCTCTTGAAAAACTTCATTGTGACTATCTTGAAGACCAATTGCCAAACGACATAGACATTGTGTACTTTGACGCTTTCGCCCCTGAGAAACAACCAGAAATGTGGAGCGAACAGGCATTTGCACGGCTATACGAATCAATGCGCAATGGCGGAGTTCTCACCACATACTGTTCAAAAGGCTGCATCAGAAGGCTACTGCAATCTGTAGGTTTCTGCATAGAACGAATACCAGGCCCACCTGGAGGCAAGAGAGAAATTCTCAGAGCTACTAAAGGATTGTAAAAAATTATAGATTTTCAGAGTTTGCTACTTGTGTTTTACGAACTTCCAAACAATTTTCATTTATCAACAGACATGAACATAAAAAACAACATACTTGAAACTATTGGCTCCACTCCCATGGTCAAGATTAACAGACTATGCCCAAACCCTAATGTCAATATTTATGCAAAGATTGAAGGTTTCAACCCTACGGGCAGCATAAAAGACCGCATAGCTGTCCGCATGATAGAATCAGCCGAACGTGACGGACGTCTTCACAAGGGACAGACTATTATTGAACCAACTTCAGGAAACACCGGTATAGGTCTTGCCATTGCAGGCATAGTTAAAGGCTATAAAGTGGAAATAGTTATGAGTTCAGCTGTATCTGTTGAGCGCAGAAAAAT
>JAFTTD010000239.1 GCA_017466965.1 Bacteroidaceae bacterium | reverse complement strand
CTGACAGTGAAACTGAATGAGAATGAAAGGGAGGCTCTGACAAAAAACCTTGAAAATATTGATGGTTTTAATAACTTGTTTGCAAAGAAAAACAACGTGGAGAGCTTATTCAACAAAAACTTTAGCCTGTTTAAGAACATACAGTACTTCGGGATTGAAGAAAACGGGATTGTCAAGGAGGTGATAGTCAGAATAGACGCCATGAAAGACAACGATATTATGACAGTGATTATTCATGTGGAAGGAGAAATAACTCTTGAAGAGATGATGAAAATGGTTGATTTTTCTGAAAATAAAACAGTTACAATTCAAGATTAGGCGATGGATTCTAAAGAGTTCAAGCGGAGGTTCATGCCTTATCACAGGATGCTCTACCGTGTGGCATACAGGCTGACGGAGAACGTCCAGGATGCAGAGGACTTGCTTCAGGACACCTACTTGCGACTGTGGCAGAAGAGGGAACAGCTTACTGAAGACTGTGTGAACGAAGCTTATCTCATCATAATAATGAGGAAGATCCATCGTGACAAGATGCGGCTGAAAAAACTTGATACCGTTACCTCTATAGAAGACAGTGACGACCCACCTGATGACAGCAGCCTTGACGACAAGACTGAAAGGGCAGATGAAGCATTCCTTATGAAAGACCTCATAAATCATTTGCCTCAGAGGGAACGAAGCATCATTACGATGTACCTGATTGAGGAACAGACGTACGATGAGATAGAAACTTCCACAGGATTGAAGCAAGGCAATATAAGGCAGATTGTGATGAGAACGAGACAGAAACTGAAAGAACAATTCAAAAATTTAGCATGCACATGGATGAACTGAAATATATGAATCTGAAAGGATTGGAAAATATAGACGTTCCTGAAGGACTGGAAGACAGACTGTCTATGAAGATTGACCAGTGGGCAGCAGAAGAAGAAAACAAGGTTCTGGAGATGAATGCTGAAACAGCTGTGCCAAGCAAAGGCAAGAGAATAAGGTTCAACCTTTTCAGAACGCTTTCGGTTGCAGCCAGCATTGCTATTGTGGTTTGCATCACCGCCGTAGTTGTTGAAAACACAAGAGTGAATCCAGCTCACAAAGATACGTTTGACGATCCTCAAATGGCATGTGCCGAAGCACAGAAAGCGCTCAGCATGCTTGCTTACAATCTGAACAAGGGTGTGGAACATCTGGAGATGGCACGAGAGATTAGCGCAAGAACAAACAACACTATTAACAATACACTAAAATCATTGGAATAACATGAAAAGAAACATATTGAAAGCCATTACGCTTATAGTCTTTATATTTGTTGGCATCAATGCTAAAGCAAATGACAATCCATTCGATAAATTTGCCGACGCTAAGGACATTACCTACATATACATATCTAAGGCAATGCTCAGTCTTGTGGGCACAGATATGATACCGAGCATCAACGGGGTGGATATAGCGGATATAAGCAGCAGACTTAACAGTATCCAGATTATCACATCGGACAAAGAAATGAAGACAACGTTGAAGTCTGAAGCCTTGTCGATAATAAAGAAGGGCAAGTATGAATCGCTAATGCAGATTTCTGAAGAAAAGAATAAAGTGGACATTTATCACAAGAACGGAAAAAGCAATTCTCTGATTGTAATGATAAATGATAATGCCGACAACACTATTGTGATAGTTTTCAGCGGTTCCTTCAGCACGGAAAGCATAATGAAAATGCTGAAGAAGCAGAGTTGAAATAGTTAATGCTGAAAATACTGCTGAACAGGAGAAATTTAGTTAAGTGAAATAATCAACGCAGGCTCGTTATTGAATTAATGAGCCTGCGTTGATATTATAATGAGTCTGCGTTACTTTTTCAGCACTGAGGAGTGAAACGGCTGTTTTTAATTATGAGTTATTAATTATGAAAACTTACAAACTCAAAAACTTAAACTAAACATTCTATTTGCAGAGTGCGCAGCCTGTGCACTTGTTGAGTTCTCCTCTGAAACGTTTTTCAACAAGATGGTGGAGCCTGTCGCGCAATGGTTCAAGTGTTATCTGGTCTATCACCTGACCCACGAAGGCGAACATTAGGAGCATGCGAGCTTCTTCGGCTGGTATGCCTCGCTGCTGCATATAGAACAGGGCCATGTTGTCGAGCACTCCTACTGTTGAGCCGTGAGCGCACTTCACGTCGTCGGCATAGATTTCAAGCATGGGCTGTGTGTACATTCTTGCCGTTGCAGATGCGCAGAGGTTGGCGTTGTTCTCGTTAGAGAGTGTCTTCTGTGCATCTTTTTCCACGAGTATTCTGCCTGCAAATGCTCCAGTGGCGTTTTCGTCTATCACATATTTGTATAGCTGGTTGCTGGTGCAGTTTGGCACCTTGTGGTCAATGAGGGTGTTGTTGTCAACGTGCTGAGTCTTGTCGGCAACAACGCATCCGTTGAGCACGAGTTCGCTGTTTTCTCCGCATAGGCTCACATGGGTGGTGTTGCGTGTGGTTCCGTTGTAGAGAGTTATGGAGTTGTGGCCCATTCGGCTGTCGCGCCCAGTCTGTGCGTACAGGTTGCAGAAGCGTGTGCAGTGGGTGTGGGTCTCCTCAAGTTCGTACATGTCGAGCCGTGCGTTGTCGGCAACGTACACTTCCGTCACCTGTGTTGTGAGGAAACGGACGTTGTCCATGGCGTGGTCGCAAAAGAGCAGGGTGGCTTCAGCTCCTTCTTCAAGCACTATGAGCACTCGGCGGTTTACCATCATATCTACCCCTGAACGAAGCAGGTTTACTATCTGGATAGCTTTCTCTGCTCGTGTGTTACGTGGCACATATACGATGAGCCCGTCCTGAACGAGGGCTGTATTGAGGGCAGTGACGGAGTCGGTTGACGTGTCGGCAAGCTTTGAGTAGTATTTGCTGAAGAACTCAGGGTTCTGCTCTGCCATCTCCTTGAAGGAAAAGATATAGGGCGATGTTCTGTCGCCTATAATCTCGTCGTTCTCAATGAAGCATACATGGGTGCTGAGGTTGGGCACATCGCACTTGAATGCGTCCTGCGGGTTTACAGGTATGCTTACTCTTGAGATGTTGAGTCCGTAGTCGGGGGCAAATGCCTTCTGCACATCGGTGTATTTGTATTTCTCCGTCTTGCGTGTGGGGAACCCCTGACGAACGAAGTCATCGAAAGCCTTGTCACGCACTGCGTTCAGAGGCTCTGCGCTGTGCTTCATGATTAGTTCCCTGCACTGCTTGTAGAGGTCTGTATATTGCTTTTCTGAATTCATGGAATTGCTGTTTGTTTTGATGAGTACTTAAGAATGGGGTGGACTGGAATGAAGTTAGATAGAGCTTTTTATCCAGTCGAATCCTTTGTTCTCAATCTCAAGTGCAAGTTCAGGACCAGCTGTCTTCACTATTCTTCCGTCAATGAGAACGTGAACAACGTCGGGGCGTATGTAGTCGAGCAGACGCTGGTAGTGGGTGATGACCATTGCGCTGGTGTCTGCCTTGCGCAGTTTGTTGAATCCTTCGGCAACAATGCGCAGCGCGTCAACGTCAAGTCCTGAGTCGGTTTCGTCGAGTATGCAGAATTTAGGCTCGAGCATGGCCATCTGGAATATCTCGTTGCGCTTCTTCTCGCCTCCGCTGAACCCTTCGTTCACTGAGCGGTTGACAAGCTTGCTGTCTATCTCGACGAGCTTTCTCTTTTCGCGCATCTGCTTCAGGAAGTCGGTTGACTTCATCGGCTCCTGCTCCATGGCCTTGTTTCGTGCATTGACAGCTGCGCGCATGAAGTTGACCATTGATACTCCTGGTATTTCTACCGGGTGCTGGAAGGAGAGGAAGATTCCGGCATGTGCGCGTTCTTCTGGTTTCATTTCAAGAAGGTTCTGCCCGTTGAACATTATTGTTCCTTCTGTAACCTCGTAGGACGGGTGGCCCACAATGACGTTGCTGAGCGTGCTTTTTCCTGCTCCGTTCGTGCCCATCAGCGCATGTATCTCACCGTCGTTGATGGTTAGGTCTATTCCCTTTAATATCTCTTTGCCATTGATGCTGGCATGCAAGTTCTTTATTTCTAACATATGCTGTTTATGTTTTTTTTATGCTCTATGGGGCGTATGTGTTACCCTACCGTTCCTTCGAGCGATACGGTCAATAGTTTCTGTGCTTCGACAGCAAATTCCATTGGCAGTTTGTTAATGACATCTTTTGCGTAACCGTTTACAATGAGTCCGACAGCATCTTCTGTAGGTATGCCTCGCTGATTGCAATAGAACAGCTGGTCTTCAGAAATTTTTGAAGTGGTGGCTTCATGCTCTACTGTTGCTGTATTGTTGTGGACATCCATGTAGGGGAATGTGTGGGCTCCACATTCGCTGCCAAGCAGGAGCGAATCGCAGGAGCTGTAGTTTCGGGCACCGTCGGCCTTTGAACCAATCTTCACTAATCCGCGATATGAGTTTTGGCTTTTGCCGGCTGATATGCCTTTGGATATGATGGTGCTCCGGGTGTTCTTGCCAATATGTATCATCTTTGTACCGGTGTCGGCTTGCTGATAGTTGTTGGTGACAGCCACGCTGTAGAATTCAGCCTGTGAATTGTCGCCGGTGAGTATGCAGCTCGGATATTTCCATGTAATGGCAGAACCGGTTTCAACCTGAGTCCATGAGAGTTTACTGTTCACTCCGCGCAAGTGACCTCGCTTTGTCACAAGATTGAGAACTCCTCCCTTGCCTTCGGAGTCACCAGGATACCAGTTTTGTACGGTGCTGTATTTTACTTCAGCGTTGTCCATAACAACAATTTCCACGATGGCGGCATGAAGTTGGTTCTCGTCGCGCATTGGGGCTGTGCAGCCTTCAAGGTATGAAACGTATGCTCCTTCGTCGCAGACGATGAGTGTACGTTCAAACTGTCCTGTGTTTCTTGCATTTATGCGGAAGTAAGTGGAAAGTTCCATCGGACAGCGTGTGTTCTTTGGAATATAAACGAAAGAGCCGTCGCTGAATACGGCAGAATTGAGTGCAGCGAAATAGTTGTCGCGATAAGGTACCACGCTTCCAAGATATTGGCGCACAAGTTCTGGATATTCTCTAACCGCTTCGCTTATGGAGCAGAATATGATGTTTTTTTCAGCAAGCTTTTCCTTGAAAGTAGTTTTCACAGAAACAGAGTCCATGACTGCATCCACAGCCATTCCGCTCAGCGCGAGCCTTTCTTCCAGAGGTATGCCAAGTTTGTCAAAAGTTTTCATCAGTTCGGGGTCAATCTCCTTGCTGCCTGTATCCTTTTTCTTTTTAGTAGGGTCAGCATAGTATGAAATGGCCTGGTAATCAATTTCAGGCATTTTCAGATGTCCCCATTCAGGCTCTTTTTGAGTGAGCCAGTATCTGTATGCCTCAAGGCGGAAGTCAAGCAGCCATTCTGGCTCTTCTTTCTTTGAAGAAATCAGTCTGATGACATCTTCGTTGAGGCCCTTGTCTATTATTTCAGTATGTACGTCAGTAGTGAATCCGAATTTATATTTTTCTTCAGCCACTTTCCTGACAAATTCGTTAGAGTCAGCCATAATATATATTTATATATTTACAAATTATGAAGTTCAAATTACGGGGAAAGGCTGTTTTGCACATTCATAACAAAACGAGAATCAATAAAGTTCTCCTTTTGTTCGTAATCCGAACTTCATAATACGAAATAAGAATCTAATCATTCATTTTGTCCAGAAGGTTCTCAAAACTTTCTTTCAGAACGTCTTTAGACTTGTTTCCTTTTCTTTTTTCTGTATCGTCTGTGACAATGATGAAATCGGGCAGAATGAACTGTGAGGCGTGCTTTACAGTGTAGTAAAGTGAAGGACGCGCTTCAAGCTTTTCTGGGTTAGTGCCAAGTTCGCTCTTTGCAAAGTCAAATAGGTTGAAAGCGAAACTCATGAGCATCCCGAAGCAAACCACTCCTATTACAGCTCCTGCAAGGCGGTTGATGAACCCAAGATGAATCTCCTTGAACAGCTTGGTGAGCAGTGTGGCCAACCACCCAAGTAATACGGGAACAAGCAGGACTATCAGCAAAAAGGCGACAATCTGGCCTGTGCTTTCAGATGCGCCGGTGTATTCAGACAGATAGTCTCCGAACGTATCGTACATCATGCAAGCAATAACTATGCCGCCTATCACTCCAGCGAAATTCGCTATTTGCTTAAAAGCTCCTTGATAGAAGCCGATGACGGCTCCTACAAGAAGCACTATATATATGAGAGTTTCCACTTCTATATATTGTTATTTGAGTTTCTGCTTAATCTCTATTTCTGTGAATGTTTCAAGAATGTCACCTTCACGAATGTCGTTATAGTTGACAATAGAAATACCGCAGTCGAAGTTTGTTGAAACTTCCTTGACGTCTTCCTTGAAGCGTTTCAAGGCATTTATCTCGCCTGTGTGGATTACGATACCATCACGAACTACGCGCACCTTGTCTGAACGGTGTACTTTTCCGTCAAGAACGAATGCTCCGGCAACAGTACCAACTTTGGTAATCTTATATACCTGGCGTACTTCAACAGTAGCTGTGCTCTCTTCTTTGATTTCAGGTGCAAGCATACCTTCCATAGCACTCTTGACTTCTTCTATAGTGTCATAGATGATAGAGTAAAGGCGAATGTCCACTCCTTCCTGTTCTGCCAGTTTGCGTGCAGGAGCTGAAGGACGTACCTGGAAACCTATGATGACTGCATCTGAAGCCTTTGCCAATGAAACGTCGCCTTCGGAAATCTGACCTACTGCCTTGTATATTACGTTCACCTGAATCTTCTCTGTAGAGAGCTTTATGAGAGAGTCGCTGAGTGCTTCGATTGAACCATCCACGTCTCCCTTCACAATGAGGTTGAGTTCCTGCACACCACCGAGAGCAATACGGCGTCCAAGTTCATCAAGAGTCATACGAGTCTGAGTTCTGATTCCTTGTTCGCGCTTTAGCTGCTCACGCTTGTTGGCTACATCGCGAGCTTCCTGTTCTGAATCCATCACGTGGAACACGTCTCCTGCAGTTGGAGCTCCGTTGAGACCGAGAATCAGTGCAGGTTCTGCAGGACGAGCCTGCTGTATGCGTTGTCCGCGTTCGTTGAACATGGCTTTTATCTTACCCCAATGGGTTCCTGCCAGTACAACATCGCCTTGGCGGAGTGTTCCGTTTTGAACAAGGACTGTTGCAACATATCCGCGTCCTTTGTCAAGCGATGATTCTATCACAGAACCGGTAGCTTTACGGTTAGGATTAGCTTTGAGGTCGAGAAGCTCTGCTTCAAGTAGAACTTTTTCCATAAGCTCGTCAACATTCAAACCGTGTTTTGCAGAGATGTCCTGGCTCTGATATTTACCGCCCCAGTCTTCTACAAGGTAGTTCATGGCAGCAAGCTGTTCCTTTATCTTTTCAGGGTTTGCACCAGGCTTGTCAACCTTGTTTATGGCAAATACCATTGGTACTCCTGCTGCTACAGCGTGGCTGATAGCCTCCTTTGTCTGAGGCATTACTAAGTCGTCGGCTGCTATAATTATAATTGCGATGTCTGTAATCTTCGCACCACGTGCACGCATGGCTGTGAACGCTTCGTGACCAGGTGTGTCAAGGAATGTTATTCTCTTGCCGCTTGACATTTTTACGTTGTATGCACCAATGTGCTGAGTGATACCTCCAGCCTCGCCTGCTATGACGTTAGTCTTGCGTATGTAGTCGAGAAGAGATGTCTTTCCGTGGTCAACGTGTCCCATCACTGTGATGATTGGAGCGCGTGGCTCGAGGTCTTCTTCTGCGTCTTCCACTTCTTCAATGGCGTGAGATACTTCTTCGCTTACGTATGTTGTTGAGAAACCAAACTCTTCTGCAACAAGATTGATTGTTTCAGCGTCAAGTCTTTGGTTAATGGACACCATCATGCCGATAGACATACATGTGCTGATAACCTCTGTTACTGAAACATTCATCATTGTCGCCAGTTCGTTTGCTGTTACGAACTCAGTGAGCTTGAGTACTCTGCTTTCTGCATTTTCTTCGTCCTCAAGTTCTTGCATACGGCTATGAATAGCATCGCGCTTGTCCTTGCGATATTTCACACCTTTCTTCATTTGCTTTGAAGTGAGGCGTGCAAGTGTCTCTTTCACCTGCTTTGCTACTTCTTCGTCTGTAAGCTCGTGCTTAACTGGCGCTGGTTTGCCTTTCTTGTTCTTCTTGCCTTGAGGAGCCTGTGCTGCATTGCCTTTGCCGTTCTGTCCTGGAATGTTTTTGCCTCCTGGCTGCTGTCCGTTGGCATTAGGCTTGTTCTTCTGTCCGTTTGGCTTGCCGTTGCCTTGCTGGTTTACGGCTGCAGTGACATCTACTCTCTCTTTTGTTATACGATTGCGCTTTTTCTTCTTGCCTCCTTCTGAGTCGGCTGAAATTGTTGGCTTTCCGTTAGCCTGGTTGTCTTTGCCCTTAGGCTTGTTGGCATCCATGCGCATACGTTCTTTTGCTTCACGTTCCTTTTTGCGTTCAGACTTGCTCTTTTTGTCTGGGCGAGTCTTGGAATTTATATTTGAAAGGTCTATGAAGCCTACTTGCTTGAACTGAACGCCTACATCAGGTGTTGACACGCGGAATACTCCGTTTTCTCCTTCTTCAAGGTTTGAACCGGATTTCAGACTGACAACTTTGTTCTCCTCTACTATTTCCGGAACCTTTGTTTCTGGTGCAACCTCTGCTGCTTGTTCAGGCTTTTTCTCTTGAACTTGCTCTGGATCAGCTTTTTTTACAGGCTGCTCTGCTGGTTGCTGAACTTGCTCAGGAGCTGCAGGTTCTTTTTTCTTAGCTTCTTCAGCAGGCTTTTCTGTCTTGTTGATATTTCCTACAATCTTTACTTGTGGCTTGTTGCGTTCGTTGTTGATGCGGAATATCTCCTCTTGCTGTTGCTTCTTCTCCTGTTCCAGACGTTGCTTTTCCTGTCTTTCCTTTTCTTTGCGCTCCTTCTTGTCCTGTAACTCTTTCTCCTTGCGCTTCTTTATGTCGTCTTTGGTTCCGATATGAATATCCTTGTCAGCACTGAATGCTTCTTTTAGCAGATTATACTGCTCGTCCGTGATTTTTGCATTAGGTGTGGCATCTTCAAGAGCCATGCCTTTCTTCTGCAGGAATTCAGCCACGGTGTTGATTCCTACATTAAGTTCTTTTAGTGCTTTGTTCAGTCTTACTGCCATTATATCTTTATATATTATCTTTCTTTGTCTTTTATCTTCTGCGGATAGAGCTGAGCGTCAGTAGTCTTTTAGTCTTCAAACTCTGCTTTGAGGATACGGAGTACTTCGTCAACAGTGTCT
>JAFTTD010000238.1 GCA_017466965.1 Bacteroidaceae bacterium | reverse complement strand
TATGTTGATCCTTGTTAATTATGAATTATGAGTTAGGGGTTAAGGAGTTAAGTAGTTAAGGAGTTAAAAGTAGGAGTTAAAAAGAGACGTAACCATAGGTCGTTATTGCCTACCTTAAAACCTTATAACCTCAAAACCTTATAACCTTTATTAGGGAGTTAACTTCTTAACTTCTCTTTTTAACTTCTCTTTTTAACTTATCTTTTTAACTTCTTCTTTTAACTCCCTCTTTTAACTACTTTTCCTTAATTTAAATTCTGTGCATTTTGTTGAAGATGTCTTCGAGCTGGCATTTAACTTGTACACCTGTATTTGTTCCTATCTCAGTTAGTTCTGATGCGATAGTGTCGAACGCTTTGACGCATTTTGTCATATCTACTATCATCATCATGTTGAAGTATTCCTGGACGATAGTCTGTGATATGTCCAGAATGTTTATCTGGTTGTCTGCAAGATATGTGCATACTTTGGCAATGATACCTACTGTATCTTTGCCTACTACGGTAATAATGGCTCTTGTCATTTCTTTTGAGTTTTTTATGTTATTTGTTTATGTTTTGCAATTCAGTCCATCCGTTATATCCTGATTCAAGTTCTATCACGTTGAACCCGTTTTCTGCAAGTATTTTTGCTGCATCTTTGCTGCGTCTGCCACTGCGGCAATAGATGGCAACAGGACGTGTCTTGTCTAATGTGCTGACGGCTTTTATTTCGAACGAGTCTTTAAGGACATCAATGTTCATGCTGCCTTCTATGTGTCCTCTGAGATATTCGGGCACAGTTCTGACATCAACGCGCTGAACATTTGTGTCTTCTATGATTGTGGCAAAGTTTTCAGCCGATACAGACCTGAATTCTGCTGGTTTTCCAGCACATGCCGCTATGAGCGGAAGTAGGAACAGATATGTTAATTTTCTCATATTTTAATGGCTCTAATGTGTTCAAGTTGTAAATATAAATAAAAAATGACAAAGGTTGTGTTTTTTAGCTGATAAAAAGCGTTTTATGATGAATAAATGGCTATTTTTGTGATACTTTGAAAAAATAATTAAAATGGATATGAAAAGGTTATTGTTGCTTTTGATTCTTTTGCCGTCAATGCTGTCAGCGCAGAATTTGGCGGATAGATGGGAAACCGTTGATAGTCTGATGGCGAAGAGACTGCCTCGTTCTGTAATAGAGAAAGTGGAGAGTATTCGTTGCGAAGCATTGAAGGCTGATGATTTCCCCCAGATAGTGAAGGCTTCATTTGTGTTGCTGGATATGTATGCAGAACTTTCTGCAGACAGCATAGACGGCAGACTGAATGATATAGAAAAATATCTTGCCGAATTACCTGGTACAGCGGAAAAATCTGTTGTTCATGCATTGCTGGGCGATGCCTACAACAGATATTCATCACGTTTCTATTCAGATAAGGACAAATATGAGAAGTTTGTGGACTTGTCAAAGAGCCATTTTGAAATGTCGATGAACGATTGGCAAACACTCTCGGAAAGTGATGCGAGAAATTATTCACCTCTGATAAGTTTGTATGGCAAAGATAGCCGTTTGTTTAAAAATGATTTGTTGTCTGTAATATCGTTGTTCAGAATACATTATTCAGGCTTGTCTCTTGATGAGCAAATTGAATTGTATGATTCTCTGTCCTCTTTTTATGAATCAAAGGGAAATAAAAGCGGAGCAGTGTTTATGAAACTTCAATCTTTCAGTATGCGCTTGTGGACAGTGGGGCAGAAATGGCATTTGACGAAGGATGAATATAAGGACAGTCTGCTGAATATGATTAAGCATAACAAAGAGGTGGAAACAGTGTCTGATGTTTATCTTAACTTGATTCAATTAGGCACAATGGATCGTAAGGAAAAATTGCACTATCTGAAAGAGGCAACAGAGCAGTGTAATGATACTGTTCTACTGAATATGTTCCGCAGTATAGAGGCGGAGCTTAACAGAAAAAGGCTTTCGGCAAGAGTTGAAAGAGGTTTTGCAAACTCACCTTTAGCGATTTTTCTTCAGCACTTTGGTGTTGATTCATGCAACATAAGTTTTTATCATCGTGGGAAAGAACGTATAGAAACATCCCGCGTTGTCAGTCTTGAAGGTGATGATGTGAAGGAAGATACATTGTATTTTATTCTTCCGCCGGGAGACTACAGAATGGACGTTTGTGGTGAAGGGTTATGTGATTCTGCTGATGTAGTATTGTCTTCGATGATGGGTGTTTATACCCTTATCGACAATGAAACGAATGTGGTAACTGTTGTTGATGGATACGAAGGCAAGCCTGTAAGGAAAGCGCTTTTGACTGTATCTCCATCTAACAGAAAAAGCATTGTCGGTGGACTTAAGGATACTATATGTCAATCGGACAAGAACGGGCAGGCATTCTTCAACAAGTTCAAGGAAAGAACAAATGTGTTGATTAGCAGAGGAGAGTTTGATGAGACCAGGATAAGAAATATATCTTCTATAGAATCACATAAGGAAACTTATGCTTTAAGAAGTCGGGTTTATACAGACCGTTCCGTATATCGTCCAGGACAGACTGTCAAGGTCTCTTCTTTGATATATTCGGTATTGCACGAAGATGTGAATGTGGCAGAGAAATGTAGTCATACCCTTGTTCTTAGAGATGCAAATCATAGAGCGGTGTCGCAAACGAATGTGAAGACTAATTCAATGGGTAGTTCGTATGTGGAATTTTATTTGCCGGAATCAGGATTGACAGGACTCTACTCAATAGAATTGTCTGCTGAAACTCCGAATGGCAACAAGAGTGGTGAAAGCCGTACGTCGTTCAGAGTGGAAGAATATAAACGCCCAACATTCTATGTCAGCATGGATTTGGAACAGACTGAATACATGTTGGGAGATACTGTTGATTTTGATGGGTGCGCAATGAACTATAACGGAACTCCAATACAGAATTCCACTGTAGCATATACTGTGGAATTCAGAAATTCAATGTTCTGGTATAGGCGGGGTTACGCATGGCAGCCAATTAGAAGCGGAACTTTGACTACGGATGAGAATGGTATGTTTACTGTACCTGTTCATCTGAGTCAAGATAAAATGAATGTTGATGGCGAAATAATGGAATACAGAGTTACGGCAAACGTAAGAAACCTGATGGGAGAGACGCAAAGCGCAAGTCATATTGTTCCTGTTTCACGGAATACTTTTGGACTGAATGTAGAAGCGCCTGCTGTAATCCGTATTGATGAATCTTCTGATTCAATCATGCCGTATGCAAGAAATCTTCAGAACAAAGAACTTTGCGTGTCGGGAGAATATATTGTCAGATATATATATAATGATGAAATGCTGAAAGATTGTGATGGAATCAGTTATAAG
>JAFTTD010000237.1 GCA_017466965.1 Bacteroidaceae bacterium | reverse complement strand
TAATTAAAAACTTAACTCCTCCTTTTTACTCCTCTAATCCAAAGTTGCAAGGTGGCTATAACACCCTGTACCCTCTCCCTTTACACCTCGTCCTCAATGATGTCCTCCTCGTTTGCTTAGTAATTTATTACCTTCACTTTGCTTGCCTTGCTGTAGAATCTGATGGGAATCTCTTTCTTGATGCTTTGGTCAAGGGATATAAGAGTCTCAGTAGAGTCAACACCATGGATAGCCTGAATTTTGTTGTTCAGAAGGTCCATAAGCTGCTCGTTGTCGCGCGCATACAATTTTATGAGCATAGAATAAGGTCCGGTTGTGAAGTGACATTCTACAATCTCAGGTATATTTGACAATTCGCTGACTACTCGCTTATACATTGAACCTTTCTCAAGCTTTATGCCTACGTAAGTGCAAGTTGTGTATCCTAAGCTTTTAGGGCAAACGTGATAGCCGGACCCGACAATGACATTCATGTCTATAAGACGTTGTACACGCTGATGAATTGCAGCGCGTGAAACACCGCACTCGGCTGCAACATCCTTAAAAGGAATGCGTGCGTTGCATGAGATTATTTCCATAATCTGCTTGTCGAGGTTATCAATCTTTTCCATTCTTCAGTATTAAATAGTTTATTCAAGGTTTTTGTTGTTTTCTAACAATGGCATTTGATTACATTGTGTAAATAAAATTCCATTTTTGAATAACAAAAGTAAGAAATTCTTTCTGAATCTCAACAATGTTTTTTCAAAAATAATTTATATCAAGTGACATTTTGTTATTTTATATCTACTTTAAGACAACTTTTGATATGTTATACTGTCATTTTGCAAGTATTAAGAAACTTTAGCCTTGTCTTGATGTCACCCCTATGGAAACAGTGCGCTGATGATATAAAAACACTGTGCTGAAAATAAAAAAGCAGTGTGCTGAAAATAAAACTCCAGCACACTGCTTTTTCAAATGTAATATGACTGAAAAATCTTTATATATGAAACAAAAAATCTTCTACTGTAATCTGTAAGTGACAGAAGCGAGTAATGATTTAAAATGATTCAGTGCAATTCTTATAAAATGCATTGACTTTTATAAGAATTGCACTGACATTTATATGTATGTCACTGACTTTTATATAAATCTCATTGACATTTATAGATATTAGTATGTGTCAATAAACCTTTTGCTGTGGATTTATCAAGTAAAAAGTCTTTTATGAGGATAATATACTTCGTTTTGCTTTCTGTATGTTCTTATCTTATTTCAAAGAGTAGATAACATCCATAATCTTTTTGCCTATCTCGTCAGCGGCTTCGGGTGTTGAGGCTTCACTATATACGCGGATGATAGGTTCGGTGTTTGACTTGCGCAGATGTACCCATTTGTCAGGGAAGTCTATTTTTACTCCGTCAATATCGTTCACTTCTTCGCCTGAATACATTTCTTTTACTTTGGCAAGGATGGCATCTACGTCTGTTGATGCGTCAAGGTCGATTCGGTTCTTGGCAATGAAGTATTCGGGATAGGTTTTGCGCAGTTCGCTAACAGTCTTCTTCTCATGTGCAAGGTGGCTGAGGAAAAGAGCTATTCCTACTAATGCGTCGCGACCATAGTGGGCTGCAGGGTAGATTACTCCGCCGTTGCCTTCTCCGCCTATTATTGCTCCAGTCTCTTTCATCTTGGTTACAACATTGACCTCGCCTACTGCTGCTGCATTGTATTCTTTGCCGTATTCTCGGGTTACGTCACGGAGTGCGCGTGTGGAACTGAGGTTGCTTACAGTGTTTCCAGGAGTGTGCTTGAGGATGTAGTCGGCTACGGTTACGAGGGTGTATTCTTCGCCATACATTGTTCCGTCTTCGCAAATGAATGCGAGTCGGTCAACGTCGGGATCGACTACAAATGCGACATCGTGCTCTCCTTTTGCCATCAGGCTCATTATGTCGCTAAGATTCTTCTCAAGTGGTTCCGGATTATGCTGGAAATCTCCGGTTGGCTCAGCGAACAATGGTGTTACTTTCTTAACTCCGAGCTGATTGAGCAACATTGGCAGTATAACGCCTCCTACGGAGTTGACAGCATCAAAGGCTACTTTGAATCCTGCGTTGCGAATGGCTTCTACGTCAACGAGGTCAAGTCCGAGAACCATATCAATGTGCTTCTGGTTGTATGAATCGTCTTCTTTGTAAGAACCGAGATTGTCAACGTCGGCAAAATCGAAATCTTCCGCCTCGGCAATTCTCAATACTTCGTTTCCTTCTTCTGCATAGAGG
>JAFTTD010000236.1 GCA_017466965.1 Bacteroidaceae bacterium | reverse complement strand
TTTTCCTGAAAAGCCAACAATACAACATCATCAGGATAAAGGTGAGTGTATGGCACTGTTATAATTGAATCATAATGAATACTATCGTGCCATATTGTATCAATACGTATATCAGGTGCGCTTGACGGAGTTATCACACGGTCTGTGAATGCAATCATCTCACTCTTCTGGTCGAAAAGGAAGTTCTGGTTTTGGTCATTCAACGCGAAAACTCTGTAATTTCCAGGCGCAACACCTTTTATTATGAAATGTCCACGACTATCAGTTCGGGAAATTCTTTCAAACGGTTTTGTAAGGAACACACTATCAGCCAAAGGCTTTATGCTATCTGGCGATTGTTCACTTCCCAAAGAATATAGTCCTACAAGCATGCCTTTGACAGGCTCCAAATTAGAAGCATTAAGAACATTTCCCGATATTTGGAATGTATCAAGAGTTTCTCCTGTAGAAAAAGTGAATGCATAGTCACCCATCGGATTACCCTCATTGTTATCCTCAATGGCATCTGCAAAATCTATTGTATATGTCATATTCGGCACAAGAGTGTCAAGAAGCGTAACAGTTATCTTCTTTCCCATGGCACTTATCTCAGGTTGTTCTGTCTGAGGAGGAGACACAACTACCTTCTCCACTGCGTTTTCAAGCTTTATGTTTTCATCAAACTCAAGCACTATCTTTTGGGAAGAAGACTTAGCCGAACCAAAATTTGGGGATGTACGGACAATTTTTGGAGGTGTCTCATCATAGTCACCGCCATCAGGGGTTCCAATATTGGCACATGCCACAAAGAAGAGGCACACAAAAAACGCCACAAATATGTAAGACTGCTTCTTCGTCATAGAGTTTTAAATAAAAAGCCTTGCTGTGATTCTGAATGTATTACTTGTTTTTTCAGTTCAGCCTAATAAGCTGGTCTATATACTCACGGTTATTGCTGAGACGTGGAATCTTGTGCTGTCCGCCCAGCTTGCCCTTACCTTTAAGCCAGTCATCAAACAATCCCTTGCGAGCTACTATTATTTCAAGCGGTTGCAGAGTGATATCCTTATAACGCTTTGCCTCATAATCAGAATTTATTGCTTGAAGCGAACGGTCAAGGATTGCGGCAAATTCAGCAACAGACTGCGGCTCCTTAGCAAACTCTATCATCCACTGATGACGACACTTTGCATTTGCATCCATAAAGATAGGGGCTGCTGTATAGTCCTTCACCTGTGCACCCGTAGCAAGACAAGCCTGTTCCAACCCTTTCTCCGCATTATCTACTATAAGTTCCTCTCCGAAAGCATTGATAAAATGCTTAGTACGTCCTGTTATAACGAACTTATACGGATTCTTGCTCGTAAATTTCACTGTATCGCCTATCATATATCTCCACAATCCGCATGTAGTGCTTATAAGCAAAGCATAGTTCACGCCTGTTTCAACACCCCATAGAGGAGCCACCGTTGGGTTAGGGCTGTCTATCATATCTAGAGGCATGAACTCAAAAAATACTCCATAGTCTATCATCAGCTGCATAGCAGGATCATTCAAATCCGTCTGAATACCGAAGAATCCTTCACTGGCATTATAAGTTTCCATATAATGCATACCAGGCAAGGTTATGATATTCTTATATTGCTCGCGATAAGGAGTAAATGCTACACCTCCATGGAAGAACACCTCAAGATTCGGCCAAATATTGTCAAGCGTCTTTTCTCCGCTGATTTCAAGAATACGGTTAATAACAGACAACATCCAAGATGGTACACCACTAATGTTAGTAACATTCTGCTTCATGGCAATCTGAGCTATCATATCGCGCTTTTGCTCAAAATCACTCAGCAGAGCCACTTTTTTCTTTGGTATTCGTGTCAGATTCACTGGCTTTGGAACGTTTTCAATCAGAATAGCGCTCAAATCTCCTACAAGACTCTTCGGAGTATTCAAGTTAGGAGCATGGCTGCCTCCTAAAATCAAACTCTTGCCAGTAAACAGACGGCTTGCCGGATTGATAGCAAGATAACTTGACACGCAATCTTGTCCACCTCTGTAATGAGTGTCCTTAAGGCCATCTTTGCTAACAGGGATAAATTTGCTCTTGTCATTAGTTGTTCCTGACGATTTTGCAAACCATCTGACTTTACCAGGCCACAATATATCTGACTCACCCTCTCTCATTCGCTGAATATATCCTTTCAGCTCTTCATAGGTATTCACCCCTACATTCCTTGAAAAGCTTTCATAGTCCTTCATGCCGGAATAACCGTGTTCGCGGCCCCATTCTGTATCAGCGGCAGAACTCAACAAACGACGTAGTACAGACATCTGTATATCTTCAGCCTCATTCGCATACCTTGCAATAGCCTTTTGGCGAGAAGAGAAATAAAGTTTGTTCAATATATTTGTAACATTCATATACCATCTATTTTTTGTGATTGCAAAGATAGTAATAAAAATTGAAAGACATGGAAATTCATCAAAATATAGTCATTTAGCGACAACGCAGCATATTCTGCATTACAGAGAACAAAACAGCAACAACAATACGCGTCAGACAAAAACACCATTCAGAAAAACACTCATACATAAAAAACGCTCATACACAAAAACACCCTGACAAGCAAAAGCTTGCCAGGGTGATAACCTGTATATTATTCACAAAAACTCACAACTAAAGATTCAGAGTCTTCACTCAATTGTTCATCAGGACTGTTCAATCCTTGCTCCGCCTCTCGCTGCTCCTTCAAAACAGTTATTTTTCTTACAAATGAAGGGTCTCTACGAATCTTCGTCATGACATCATTAGCGGCTACCTGATGACTTTCCTTCTTTGAATACCCTTTGCCCACCCCACATTCCAGACCTTCTAAAATTATTTTGGTCGAGAATATTGGTATATACACATTTTCTTCACTTCTTTCCTCCGTAGTCTCAAAGTCGTAAACCACCTGATGCTTTTGGCACCATTCTATCAACCTGCTCTTGAAATTGGCCTCTTGTTTTGCCGTGTTTTCTATGTCTATATAATTTTTGAACACAACATTCTGCATAAACTTCATACAGGCGCCATATCCCCTATCAAGATATATAGCACCAATGAATGCCTCAAATGCATTGCCGTTCATATAGCTGTTATGTCCCGTAGTCACAGCTCCTTCATGGAGTATGAGCTTATCAAGCCCAATCTGAACGGCAAGCTTGTTCAATGTTTCACGCCTGACAAGCTTACTGCGCAAGGTTGTAAGATAGCCCTCTTGCTTGTTGGCATAATACCTGAACAGAATGTCAGCCACAACTGAATCGAGGACCGCATCTCCCAGAAATTCAAGCCTTTCATTATTCATCCTGTTGCCTGTAGAGTTACGGCCACACGACTTATGCATCAGAGCCATGCGGTACAAGACAATATTTCCGGGACAGAATCCGGTTATTTTACACAACTGCAAATAAGGCTCTTTGTCCTTCCGGAAAAAGAGCCTTATTCTGTTTTTTATTTCTTGAAACACTGTTTTCTGATTATTCTTCAACATATCAAGGATTTGACGTCACGTCAAATCCCCAATTAAATCATTTGTATTTCTTGAATATCACGCAAGCATTGTGACCTCCGAATCCGAAAGTATTGCTCAATGCAGCACGTACTTCACGCTTCTGTGCTTCGTTGAAAGTGAAATTCAGATCATAGTCAATCTCTTCATCCTTATCAGCAGGATCGTGATTGATTGTTGGAGGAACGATGTCGTTCTGCACAGCAAGAAGGCTGAACATTGCTTCCACAGCACCAGCAGCACCAAGAAGATGTCCTGTCATTGACTTAGTAGAGATTATATTAAGCTTGTATGCGTTTTCTCCGAACACTTCCTTGATAGCCTTAGCCTCTGAAATGTCGCCAACATGAGTTGAAGTGCCATGAACATTGATGTAGTCAATGTCTTCAGGTTTCATCTCTGCATCAGCGAGAGCACGTTCCATAACGAGCTTTGCGCCAAGGCCTTCCGGATGAGAGGCTGTAATGTGATGTGCGTCAGCAGACATACCAGCACCAACCATTTCTGCATAAATCTTCGCTCCGCGAGCCTTTGCGTGCTCAAGTTCTTCAAGAACAAGGATTCCTGCACCTTCACCCATTACGAATCCGTCGCGACTTGCACTGAACGGACGGCTTGCAGCCTGAGGGTCATCATTTCTTGTTGACAAAGCGTGCATTGCATTGAATCCACCTACGCCTGCAGGCCAAATTGCAGCTTCAGAACCACCTGTAATGATTGCGTTAGCCTTTCCGAGACGGATAAGGTTGAATGCATCTGCAATTGCATTTGATGAAGAAGCGCAAGCTGATGTTGTAGTATAGTTTGGTCCATGGAAACCATATTCAATAGATATATGACCGGCTGCAATATCAGCAATCATCTTAGGGATGAAGAATGGATTATATTTAGGACCAAGCTGCGGGCCGTTAACTGCATAGTTTCCAGCCTCTTCTTCAAATGTATGAATACCACCAATACCAACACCAAGAACTACTCCAATTTCTTTCTTGTCAACAGTTTCCATATTCATGCCAGAATCAGCGATAGCCATCTTGGCTGCAGCAATGGCATATTGTGTATAGAGGTCCATCTTGCGAGCTTCCTTGCGATCAATATAGTTGTTCGCATTGAATCCCTTTACTTCGCAAGCGAACTGTGTCTTGAACTGCGAAGCGTCGAAATGAGTAATAGGGGCTGCGCCACTTACACCCTTCTTGATGTTTTCCCAAGTTTCCTCAGCTGTAAGACCGAGAGGAGTGATAGCACCGATACCTGTTACAACTACTCTTTTTAATTCCATAATTCGCGATTATTTATAAATAATAAAGATTCTAAAAACAAAAAAAGTCAAGAAATGGCAGATTCGTCTATAAAGAATAATCCGCCATTCTCAACTTTTAGTTCTAATGAGTAGATTACTTCGCGTTAGCTTCAATGTAAGCGATAGCATCACCTACAGTAGAAATCTTCTCTGCCTGATCGTCAGGAATGTTGATACCGAAAGCCTTCTCAAATTCCATGATGAGCTCTACTGTGTCGAGAGAGTCAGCACCGAGGTCGTTTGTGAAGCTTGCTTCTGGCTTAACTTCTGCTTCGTCAACACCAAGTTTATCAACGATGATAGTTTTTACTCTTGATTCAATTTCAGACATAATCTTAAATTTTTAAAGTTATTAATGAGTTGTTTTATCAAATTTTCCGCACAAAGGTAACAAATAAATCATTACGAGCATAACAAATCAACGTTTTATTTAGCAAAAACTGCACACTTAACTACAAGATGTGCATCTTAAAATAAGTTTTTGCATATAACTACGTTATTTTTTTGCTCTACTTTGCAAATATAGCAAGAATTTCAAGAATAGTAAATTTATAACGATATTTTTTTCAAAATCGTCTGAGCGTCACACTTAAATTTACCATTTAGAAATTTTTGCGCAATCACCATTCGTTCACCATGCATTTTCCATCCTTTGTGACACCTTCTGCCGAAATAAACATTTCCCTGCAAGAGGAATTATTGTAAAACTCTATTTTAGCTTTACCTTCACTATCAGTCCTTACATTTGGTTCCCAGAAAATTGTTCTTCGGAAGTCTTCCATTGGAGGCAGGATGCTATAATCTTCCATTTCAAACTTTGTTGGTTCGTTGTAGCCCTGGAAATGAGTACGCCTCAATCCCTTCACATCATAAAAGAACTGATTATGAGTATATACAAACACTGTAACGGGCTGTTTACCCTTCATGTCCGTAGAATGGATGTAGCGCATGAATATCTCGTTGTCCTCAGAAATATATACGCTTTTAGCGTCTTCAAGAAGTTCAGGCATCATAACAGCATTACTTATTTCAAGCGAATACTGCACTTCGCACACTCCGCCATAGCCCGTAGTCATGAAATAAGAATTGTCTATTATCCACACTATAGGACGATTCTTGTAAGTCAGTCCCGAACGACTTACGCGAAACTTCACGTTGGCATAATCACTCTCCTCGCCATTGGCAATTTGCTCCGTCTCCTCCAACGCCTCCATGTTCTCCGCATCCACATTAAACATTTCCATCAATTCGCCCACCATATCAGTATTCATCTGGTCCATAGTCATATCGGTTGCAG
Organism: Bacteroidaceae bacterium; assembly: GCA_017466965.1. The sequence continues at coordinate 9,472 of JAFTTD010000236.1, read as the reverse complement.
CCTGTGAACTGTAATTCAAGTCAATATCGCCCATAAAGAAAGGATTCCGTCTGACCAGCCACTCCAAAAATCCAGGAACCTCTTCGCCACGGTCTGAAATAGCATCTGACTCAAGGTCACAATTATAATATAGCGACGCCTTGTATGCACCTCTGCTTTCACTTTCCCATGCAGCCTTGGCATTGTCATAAACCCGCTTCGCCTTTACCTTGACCGTCGGCAACACATGATTGCGTTTCTCAATAGGAATATATCCATCAGCCGCAAGCAACTCCATTTCATCTTCATCAGCCGGAGCTTGCACAATCATATTAGGCTCATTAAGCTCCTTCATCAGCATTTCCTGCGGATTAAGCACCCTCCGTTCAGGAGCAAAATGCCGGTCAATTCCCACATAATATTTAACGTCCTTCTCTTCCTTACGCGTATGCATAAGCAACGTCCATTCGCCATTGCAGTCAGGAAGCGCAAAGCGATAGTATCCGAGAGAGTCAGTCACTGTTTCGCCTTTCAGAACCTCACCAGCCTTATTATACAGATGAACGCTGAGATGCACATTGTCAACATCATATTTCTTTTTGGCCCTGTTGAGCTTTCCAAAAAGATAGAGTCTGTCCTCAATAGGCTGAGTAATCTTAAAATCAGAATGAGCCATCTGGTGCCAGTCATATCGCCTCCATCCCTGCACCATCATCAGCAAATCTGCTGCACGGCGATGCTCCTCGTCATCCGATTCAAAATAATAATTAGGATTGGCAATATAGCCGCACAAGTCAGATGAAAGAAGCATCCATGATTTCACATTCATGTCCACACCGTTGGGCATGGTACCGGCATCCATTGCAGAAAATGAAAAAACAGAATTAGGGCGAGATTTCGCCTCAACAACCACCTTGCAACATGGAGCGAGAGCACCCAGGACATCCCCTTCGCCATCAAGCGCAGGACTAATAACAATACTGTCTTCAGCAGAAGGTTCAGGATACACAAACACCATACGTTCAGCCCAAATGCGGCCATCACTGTCAAATATAGTTATGGCGTTTACCCCATGCGGCATATCAGCACGGTTAAACCTGAACACATTAGGCTGCTCATCTGCTGTGAAAGTATTGAAAGCAACAACACTTCCCTGGTGCATCAGCGTCATTCCCATACGCTTACCATGAAGAGAGCGTGATGAACTTACCATAGCTACAATACGGCTGCCCACAACCGCACTTACATTAAGTCCACACCCCTCTTCCACAGGCTTTGGCAAATCAAACTTCCGTTTTTCACCATTGCCATCAGTTACAACCAGTCTGCACTCCGAGTTGCCCGAAGTATAAACAAATGAACCACAGCCTGCATGTTCGGCATGTATATTATCCTGCAACACATTTCCATCACCATCCACCAAAGCCGCACTAAAAAGAGAATCTACCGGCATGCCGTCATAAAAAGCCTGAAATGCCATATTGCACTGCAATCCCTTCACCACACGTCCTCCCTCAGGATAAAAGTTCACACTCAGCCCATCTCCTGTAGAGCCAACAACTCCACCACCATCCGAAGCGCCAGCACTTCCCTCAACAACTTTAACCCTATGGTTAGGAAGCCTTTTCTTGTGTTCTACTTTATCAATGACAAGGTCAGAATAGTCGCCATCCTCCTTCGGAGTATGAAAAATAGGGAAAACCCTGGAAAAGCAAGCCCGCTCACCCCAATTCGCCATATATCGAGTGTAAGCCCTCACTTCATAGAAACCAGAACCAAAGATTTTCTCAAGCTTAATGTCTCCATCAGCCTGTCCGTCAGTAACTGCAAGTTTGCGAGTAACAAGAACATCACCCCCTGGACTGACAAGTTCAACATAAAGCACACGGCTGATGTCACTAAGACAACCATTGTCCGTACGCACAACATAAGCCTTGAAGCGTATCAGCTCCCCATTGAAATATCCCGTATTATCAAAATGCAGATAAACCTTCTCCTGCGGAAAAAGTCTGTCAAAAGCCTCTATATTGCGTACAAAACCAGCTATTTTCCGCATCTCACCATCAGCAGCCTCAGCGCTGGCAGTTTGCCCTTTAGCCATATACGCAAATCCAAAAAGAGAAAGCAAAACAACGAATCGTATTACAGAAAAAACATTTGCCATGCTCATTAATGTATAAGTAAAAATGAAAACCACATGGAGCAATCGCCCATGAGCACCGCAAAAATACAAAACATGAACGAATAAGCCACATCAAAGCATAAAAAATTCATGCAGATAAAAGAAATCCGCTTGAAACTGATAATTGAAAAAACAACAGGCCTTCATTACTACACAAACGAGCCTGCGTTTAGACACAAACGAGCCCGCATTTAAACATCAACGAGCCTGCGTTTAAATACAAACGAGCCCGCGTTTGCACCAAAGACACTTTTCGCAAATACTTGCGAGACCTAAATTCATTAAAAATAAAATCGCAACCAATAGACAATAGCTCTTGAGTTGCGCTTTATTTTAATTAGTTTCTATTTCAATATATCATGAAACTGTATCAGCAAGTTATCTTTGTACCTTTAGTTCCGTCTATGGCATCAGCCTTAGTTATGATAACCCTGCCCACTCCTTGACGAACAGCCGCTATGGAATTTTCTATTTTAGGTATCATTCCTCCCTGAATTACGCCTTTTTCCACTAAATCCTTGAATGAACTCTCATCAATGTGAGGAATCACACTGTTGTCGTCATCTTCAGAGAGCAGAACACCAGCCTTTTCAAAGCAGTATATAAGCGTCACGTCAAAATAAGGAGCTAAAGCCTTTGCCGTCTCTCCGGCTATAGTATCAGCATTGGTGTTCAACAGACAACCATTGCCATCATGAGTAAGAGGCGCCATAACAGGCACGATGCCTTCCTTGATGAGTTTCGCCAGCATTGAACCATCACACTTTTCCACATCTCCCACAAATCCGTAATCTATAGTCTTGACAGGACGCTTGTGAGACTTTATGACATTCATATCAGCGCCGGTAAGCCCAAGCGCATTAAGTCCGACAGCCTGAAGACGTGCAACAATATTCTTGTTGACAAGTCCGCCATATACCATGGTTACAACCCTCAGCATATTCTCGTCCGTAATTCTGCGACCATCAACCATTTGGCTTTCAATGCCAAGCTGAGCAGCAATTTTCGTAGCCGAACGTCCACCGCCATGCACCAGTACCTTATGTCCTTCTACAGCAGAAAAATCTTTTAGGAGCTGAGCAAGAGTTTCTTCATCCTCAACAATTTTCCCTCCTACTTTTATGACTGTGAGCTTTTCCATACGTTTAAGTTTGTGAGTTTTTAAGTTTTATAGTTTGTGAGTTTGCAAGATTGTGAATTTGTGAGTTACTATGCATCAAAGCAGTACCAGCCGCTTAAAGCTTTTGAAAAATCAAATCAGCTTTCAGTCAGACAAATAATCCTATCCACAAGTTCATCTATCTGATACTTATGCTCTATAATCTCGACATCTACCACATGTTTAGCCTTGCGATATAATGGTTCGCGCGCAGCAAGCGACTCGGTAACAAACTTTTCCAGTTCTTCACCAGTCTTGCCCTGAACAAGTGGTCGCTGTGTCTTTCCCATCTGCAAATGGGCGCACAGCACTTTCGGATGCGCATTCAGGAATACTGTTTCTGCTTTGGTGTTTAGATAATCCATATTATCAAAGAAACATGGTGTGCCACCGCCACATGATATTATGACATTCTCAAATTCCGCCACTTCATGCAGCATATTTCGCTCCATTTCACGGAATTTCTCTTCTCCGCGCTCTGCAAAAATCTTAGGAATCTTTGTTCTGAAACGCTCCTCTATATAAAAGTCAAGGTCAAACAGTTCCAGTCCCAACTTTCTGGCCAAAGCCTTGCCGATAGTTGTTTTTCCCGCCCCCATATATCCTACAAGGGCAATGCGCTTAACGTCTGACATGGATTATTTCTTTTTGCGGGTTCTTGAATATGTTTTCGACTCCTTGTTAGCCTGAGCCTTGATAATGTCAAGACATTGCTCCACCGTGAGTGATTTAGGATCAGAAATACCCTTAGGCAATTTGAAGTTAGCACCTTTATAATACAGATAAGGTCCGAAACGGCCATTCATCACTTCCAGTTCTGGCTCCTCATCAAATTTCTTCAAATGCTTTTCCTTCTCGCTCTTACGCTTTTCCTCTATCAGTTCCACCGCTTGCTCTAAATTTATCTGCAATGGGTCGAGTTCCTTAGGCAGCGATATATATTTGCCGTCATGGAAAATGTACGGGCCAAAGCGTCCTGCTCCCACATTAACAGGACCACCTTCGTAATCGCCAAGTGTACGCGGCAATTTAAACAGTTCAAGCGCTTCCTCAAGTGTAATGCTGGCAATGCTTTGCCCTTTGTTTATTTGCGCAAAGCGAGGCTTGTCTGCATCAGTAGAACTACCTATCTGAACAACAGGGCCAAAACGTCCTATCTTCACAGACACTTCTCTTCCTGTTGCCGGGTCTGTTCCGAGAATTCTTTCTCCAACCTTATGTTCAGTTCTGTTGTTCAAAGTATTCTCTACCATCGGTTCAAATTCTTCATAGAATGCACGAATCACATTCTGCCACTCCTTGTCTCCATCTGCAATGTCATCAAACTCCTTCTCTACTTTAGCTGTGAAATTATAATCCAGAATCATTGGGAAGAATTGGCAAAGAAAATCATTCACCACAGTTCCAATATCAGTAGGAAGCAATTTGCCTTTTTCATTACCATAAAGTTCTGTATTCTGGCTCTCAACAATTTCAGCCTTTTTATTCAGCCTGAGAATACCATAATTGCGTTCAGCTCCGCTCTTGTCACCCTTGACAACATAATCACGCTGCTGTATAGTTGAGATTGTTGGCGCGTATGTTGAAGGACGGCCAATACCCAGTTCTTCCAATTTTCTTACCAGGCTTGCTTCTGTATATCTTAAAGGAGATTGGGTATATCGTTCAGTTGCCACTATTTCACTCCATTCCAGAAGCTGCCCTTCATTAACAGGAGGCAACATTGTTTCTGAATCTTCAGCATCAGCAGTCTCCTCGTCAAAAGACTCCTTGTAAACTCTGAGGAAACCATCAAAAACAACTACTTCACCTGAAGCATAAAATTCAGACTCCAAACCGTCTGCGCTAATTTTGATTATAGTCTTTTCTATTTCAGCATCAGCCATTTGCGAAGCCACTGTACGCTTCCATATAAGCTCATACAAACGGCGCTCCTGGTTAGTGCCGTCTATTTCATGCTCATTGATATATGTCGGACGTATTGCTTCGTGAGCCTCCTGCGCTCCCTTAGCCTTTGTCTGATACTGGCGCGTTTTGGAGTACTTTTCTCCAAGATGCTCCATTATTTCTTTTTTAGCCGAATTAAGGCACAAAGACGAGAGGTTTACCGAGTCTGTACGCATATAAGTGATACGTCCTGATTCATAAAGACGCTGAGCCACCATCATTGTCTGAGACACTGTGAATCCTAATTTTCTTGCAGCCTCTTGTTGAAGTGTTGAAGTTGTAAAAGGGGCTGCAGGAGTCTTTCGCATCGGACGCTTTGATATTTCCGACACAAAGAACTCGCGATTCTTGCATTTCTCCAGGAACGCATGAGCCTCTTCTTTTGTCTTGAAGCGCAAACCGAGTTCTGCTTTCAGAGCCACATTGCGGGCATCTGCATCTGGCACCAAGAACACAGCTGTAACCTTATAGCTTGATTCTGTTTTGAAGTTCTCCACTTCACGCTCACGCTCCACAATAAGCCTAACAGCGACAGACTGCACTCTGCCGGCAGACAAAGACGGTTTCAACTTCCTCCACAAAACAGGAGACAGCTTAAATCCCACAAGTCTGTCGAGCACACGGCGTGCCTGCTGTGCATTCACAAGGTTATGGTCTATTGAGCGCGGTTTCTTGATAGCTTCAAGAATGGCATTCTTTGTGATTTCGTGGAAAACAATACGCTTGGCTGTCTTCTCATCCAATCCTAATACTTGCGCCAAATGCCAAGATATGGCTTCCCCTTCACGGTCCTCATCGGATGCGAGCCATACTGTTTCCGCCTGCTCCGACTCTTTCTTGAGAGTCCGTACAATATCTGCCTTGTCAGCAGGAATCTCATATTCAGGAACAAAGCTATTGACATCAATACTGAATTCTTTTTTCTTCAGATCTCTGATGTGTCCATAGCTTGACATCACTTTATACTCTTTGCCGAGAAACTTTTCAAGCGTCTTCGCTTTTGCAGGAGACTCGACAATCACCAGATTCTTATACATAATAATTCATTAGCTTTTTGCCCAATTCGGGCGCAAAAGTAGAAAAAAAGGAGATTACACCATATATAATAAGGTAAGAATCTACTTTTTTTACCTATTTTTTATAAAAAAACAAGAATTAGCTGTTCATTTTTGCAATTCTTTAAACTTACTCGCTCTATTCATGAACATACACATGCTGAACTCTGGAAGATATTCCGGTGAGCACTTCGTATGGTATCGTTCCTATGGCATCGCTTAAAACAGAAACAGGAAGTTCCTCTCCAAAAACAACAGCATAATCACCTTCCTTGCAATCTATGTCCGTAACGTCAATCATGCAGACATCCATACATATATTCCCAACGTACTGTGCCTGCTTGCCGTTTACCAAACAATAGCAATTCCTGTTGCCAAGCCTGCGGTTCAGCCCATCAGCATACCCTATTGGAATTGCAGCTATCCGGCTATCGCGGTCAAGAACTGTTCGGCGACTGTATCCTATACTCTCACCTGCCTTTACATCACGAATCTGAAGTATTGTGGTTTTGAGAGTCGCAACATTGTTTATTTGCTGATTATTGCGAGGGTCTATGCCGTACAGACCAAGCCCAAGGCGGACCATATCAAGATGATATTCAGGGAAATGTTCTATGCCAGCAGAATTGCATATATGGCGAATAATCTTATGTCCGTATGCCTTTTGCAACATTCGGCTTGCCTTATCGAAAGTAGCGAACTGCTGACGTGAGAACTCATCAAACACATCATCATCACTGCCCACAAAATGCGAAAACACAGAGCAAGGTACAAGAGCCGTCTGACGTTGAAGACGATTAATAAGGAGTTCCATGTCTGTTTCCGGATTGAAGCCAAGACGATGCATGCCTGTATCCAGTTTAATATGAATAGGGAAATTTGTGATACCCTCTTTTTCTGCCGCTCTTATGAGAGCTTCAAGAATTTGGAAATTAAAAACTTCCGGCTCAAGCCTGTAGTCAAAAAGCATTTTGAATGAGGTCATCTCCGGATTCATTATCATTATATTTGATGTTATGCCAGCCTTACGCAAGTCTGCGCCTTCATCAGCCACAGCTACAGCCAGATAGTCAACGCCGGCATCTTGCAGAGTCTTGCTCGTTTCAAGCGAACCTATTCCATAAGCGGAAGCCTTCACCATACACACCATCCTTGTTTCAGGCTTCAAAAACGAGCGGTAATGGTTTACATTTGAAACAAGGGCATTCAGATTTACTTCCAATATCGTCTGATGTACCTTCAATGTAAGTCTCTCGCTCAATTTGTCAAAACGGAAGCGGCGCGCACCTTTTATAAGGACAAACTCATTGCATATTTCAGCAAACACCTTACTCTGAAGAAGTTCATCTGTTGAATGGAAAAAGTAACATTCACCATGAAAAAAATCAGCACACGACATAATGCCGTCACCCACACCTATCACCTTGTCTATTCCACGGCTTTGCGCCATCTGCGCCACTTTGCTGTAAAGCACTTGTGGCTCTTCGCCACTTTGCAGAATATCACTGATTATCAATGTGCGCTTCTGGTCCTTTGTGTCAGGGCGGCGGCTCATGAAATCAAGGGCTATGTCAAGGGAATGAACATCACTGTTATACGTGTCATTGATAAGAGTACATCCATTAATGCCATCCTTCACTTCAAGACGCATCGCAACAGGCTCAAGCAGTTCCATGCCATTGCAAATCTTCTCAACAGTAAGGTCCTTGCAACTGTCCATAAGGCTCAGACATACAGCCAGACAAGTGATAGTATTTTCTATAGCGCCGTCATCAATAAAAGGAATCTTATATTCATGTTTACGACCATCATACGAAAAAGAAACTACAGCGTTGTCAGTTTCTTTTTCAACAGAAAGGATATGCAGTTTTTCACCGTCATTAACATCACGGCTCCAGCCCAGACGTTCCACTCCAACAGGTATTATTGAAGCCGCGTATGCTATACACTGGTCCGTCATGTTGAGCACCGCCTTGCGGCATCCGTTCATCAGTTGCAGTTTTTCCGCACATTTGATGTCAAACGACAGAAAATTCTCCTGATGAGCAGCGCCAACATTTGTTATTACTCCAATAGTAGGATTCACAATCCTGGCCAGTTTTTCCATTTCGCCAGTAGCTGAAATGCCCGTTTCTATTATAGCGATGTCTGCGCTGTCATCAACGAGCCACACAGACAGGGGCACACCAATCTGCGAATTGTAACTTCTTGGAGAACGGGAAACCTTGTAATGACGCGACAAAATCTGATAGAGCCACTCCTTCACCGTAGTCTTTCCATTGCTGCCAGTAATGGCTATAAAAGGGATGTCAAGTCTTTTACGATGATAAGCAGCCAATGTCTGCAGCGCCTTCAAAGAATCATCCACAACAAGAAAGTTCACATCCTCATTATCGCTCATCTCCTCAGGAATCTCTGTCACTACAAAGTTGCGCACTCCGCGCTTATACAGTTCATATATATATCTGTGCCCGTCATTACGCTGAGTACGCAAAGCAAAAAACAATGTTTCCTCAGGAAAGCATAACGAACGGCTGTCAATGAGAAGCCAGTTAACAACCGCTTCCCTGTTTCCGAAGCGCTTTGCAGAAAGCACTTCCGCTATTTTCTCAATTTTGTATTGCATATTTTCAGTTCCGCATCCATATTCAAATAAGGATGCATATTCTTTAATTCATTAATTTTTTTCAGAGTGTTCTCCATAAACGCTGCATATTCAGCACTTTCCGCATTGAACGGCTTATGATTCAATGCTGCTGTGACAGCAGCCAACTGTTTCATCAGCTCCAGAGTTTCTTTAGACAAAAACGACTCACACATTCGTTCCCAAATATATTCAACCGCCAATGACGAAGGATGCACCAAATCATCAGCATAGAAACGATAGTCGCGCAGCTCATCAATCAAAATCTCATACGAAGGGAAATAAGAACAGCACTGAGGATACATCCCGCACAGTTCATCCACAGCAAGAAGCAATATCGATTTGCTAAGCTGGTTCACATGGAGCCCATCCCTTTTATGACGAATAGGACTGACTGTAAATACAACCCTCAATCCAGGATTTACACTAAATACAGAATCAAGCAATCCCTTCCAAAGGTTCACAATGTCGGCAACACTCATGCGCACCCTGTCAAACAACTTCTC
>JAFTTD010000235.1 GCA_017466965.1 Bacteroidaceae bacterium | reverse complement strand
TTCGTATGCTCCTGTGCCAAGTGCCATGCCTCCGGTAGAGTGGTCTGCTGTGATGACGATGAGGGTTTCGTCGGGATGCTGTGAATAGAATTCGTATGCAACTTTCACTGCATTGTCAAAGTCTATTACTTCGTTAATTACAGCGGCTCCGTCGTTAGCGTGGCATGCCCAGTCTATTTTGCCTCCTTCTACCATGAGGAAGAATCCTTTAGGGTTGTCCTTGCTGAGGAAGTTGATTCCGGCACGTGTGATTTCTTGCAGTGTGAGGTCTCCTTTCTTGCGGTCCATAGCGTATGGTATCGCTGTGCGGTCTATTTTTGAAGCTTCTTCAGATTGAAGCAAAATCATTTTGTTGGCTTTCTTGCTTTTTTTCAGATACTCTTTATATCCGCGTACAAGAGTGTAACCCTTATCGGGTGCAAGCTCATAAAGATTCTTCGCGTCTTTGTCATGTCTGTTATATGGTTCAAGAAAGTCAGAGCCTGCATAAAAGTCGAACCCTGCTTCGTAAAGGTCTAATCCGATATTATAATAATTGTTGCGGCTGCTTTCGTGTGCATAAAAAGCTGAAGGAGTTGCGTGATCAACGCTGACGCTTGTGGCAACACCCACTTTGTAGCCGGATTCTTTAGCCCATACGCCAATGCTGTTCACAGGCGTTTTCAAGTCCTTCTTCATTCCGATAGCTCCGTTCTTAGTCTTTTCGCCAGTAGCGAGAGCCGTTCCTGAAGCAGCAGAGTCAGTTACTCCATTAGTGGCAGAGAATGTCGTTGCCATGGTCACAAATGGAAATTGTGAGAACTGAAGCGGTACTACTCCTATTCTTCCTTCAAGTTCAGCGCGGTACATCTCAGCTCCAAGAACTTGGTTGACACCCATGCCGTCGCCGATGAAAAAGAATACATACTTAGGTTTCTGTGCATATCCCATGCATACGGATAATAGCATGAGAATAAATAATACTGAATACTTTTTCATTGTGTGTATATTTTAGATTTATGTTTGTTTTTCATTAAGTTGATGCAAATATATAAAAAAATAAAAACCCCACATTTGCCCACCTACTATTTTTTAATAAAATGTTTGTTTGTAGAAAGGTGTTAGATGTTCAGATGTGAATGAGCCCGTGTTTTTTTATAAACGAGCCTGCGTTTGAAAACAAATGAGCCTGCGTTTGCATTTTTAGAGTGCAAGCAAATTTCCAAAGCCATTCTTCTGCTTCCTGTCGTTTCTGTTTGTTTTTTTACTTCCTGTATAGGTCTTCTCAACTTGTTTAATTGTGATAAACGTAATAGCTGCAATTCTGGTAATATGCATGACAAGTGCAATAAAAGTGTGATGAGTGGGACTAAAAGTGGCGAAAACAACATCAAAAGTGGTGGCTTCTTTGAAAAAAAAGCTATAAAGTTTTGCGTTTAAATAAATTAGCGGTAATTTTGCAAGCTGTTGGGGTAGTCCCAGCGTATTTAATTAAAAACAAAATAAAAAAGAAACGTAATGATTATCGTACCTGTTAAAGAAGGTGAGAACATTGAGAAAGCTCTCAAGAAGTTCAAGAGAAAGTCTGAGAAGACTGGCGTGATTAAGGAAGTTAGAGCTCGTAAGCAGTATGACAAGCCATCAGTGCTTAAGCGCATCCAGATGCAGCATGCTGTATATGTGAACAAGCTCAGAACTGTTGAAGAATAATCACAGTAAGAGAGAAGCGATTTTTAAGATTTTTTTTCGCTGAAAATTTGGTTGCTACCAAGAAAAGAGCTATTTTAGTCGCATGAAAGCAAGTTGATATAAAGATGCTCGTTGAATCTTTCTTGGAATACATGAAGGCGGAGCGAAACTGCTCTTTGCGCACTGAGGAATTGTACCGGGATGCGTTAAGGCAGTTTGAATGTTTTTTCGATAGTCTTGGTGAAGGCTTGAAATGGGAAACGATAGGCTCGGATGTGGTTAGAGAGTGGATTGTTTATCTGCTGGATGAGAAGTCCTATGAGACTACCACCGTTAATCTTTGTCTGAGTGCGCTCAGGTCTTTTTATCACTATCTCGTGAAGATAGAACGGATTGAAGGGAATCCGATGAAGAAGATAACAGGCCCTAAGAACAAAAAGGCTTTGCCTGCGTTTGTTAAAGTAAGGGAAATGGATGTCTTCTTTGACAATTATGAACACGATGGCTCGTTCAGAAGCATAAGGGACTGGTTGGTAGTTCTGATGTTTTATTCTACGGGCATACGCAGGGCTGAGCTTCTTGGGCTGGCAGACAAGGATGTCATGTTGCGTGAGAAGCAAATAAAAGTCACAGGTAAGCGTAATAAGCAGAGACTGGTGCCGTTTGGAACGGAATTGGCAGATGCTATCAGCGAATATCTGGAATTGCGTAATCGTGAATTCGGGATCTCTTATTCGGAATGTTTTTTCCTAAATGACAAAGGAAATCCGATGACACCTGAGTTTGTAGGTGCTTTGGTAAAAAGAAATTTGTCGAAAGTGACCAGTCAGAAAAAGAAAAGCCCTCATGTGCTGAGGCATACGTTTGCAACAGCGATGCTCAACAATGGGGCGGACTTAAGGGCTATTCAGGAATTGCTTGGTCATTCAAGTTTGAAGACAACAGAGGTCTATACCCATTTGTCTTTCGAAGAATTGAAGAGTATTTACGAGAACGCACATCCGCGTTCATAAAAAACTTTAGATTATGGAAATTAACATTAAGGCAATCAAATTCGACGCAACGGACAAGTTGCAAGAATTCATCCAGAAGAAGGTTAGTAAACTGGATAAGTTTTGTGACGATATAAGAAAGGTAGAGGTGTCACTGAAAGTCGTAAAGCCTGAAACATCTATGAATAAAGAAGCAGGAGTGAAAGTTCTCCTACCAGGAGATGAGCTCTTTGCAGAAAAGGTTTGCGACACTTTTGAAGAAGCAATAACTGATTGTCTGGAGGCATTGGAAAAACAATTGTCCAGATACAAAGAAAAACAAGGCAGAAATTAAAAAAAAACATCAAAAGCTTTGGTGATTGAAAAATAATGCCTAAATTTGCATCCGTTTCGCACGGAATGTTCCGTGTGAGCGGATTTCAAGCCTCTTTAGCTCAGTTGGCCAGAGCACGTGATTTGTAATCTCGGGGTCGTTGGTTCGAATCCGACAAGAGGCTCGAACTTGCGACGTGAAAGGTTGCAGAAAATGTGGAGGGCATATTCCAGAGTGGCCAAATGGGGCAGACTGTAAATCTGCTGGCTTTCGCCTTCGGTGGTTCGAATCCATCTGTGCCCACCGCAGAAAGCGAGCATAACAAAGAAGTGTGGTACACTGAAATGCTGTTATAGCTCAGTGGCAGAGCACTTCCTTGGTAAGGAAGAGGTCACGAGTTCAAATCTCGTTAACAGCTCCATCTTTATAAAAAGAAGATTGATATAAAAGAATATACAATATTATTAACAATACAAGAATTAAGAATTAGCTATGGCAAAAGAAAAATT
>JAFTTD010000234.1 GCA_017466965.1 Bacteroidaceae bacterium | reverse complement strand
TGTATAACACCAAAATACGCCTAAAGTTGCCATTGGTGCATGGATACACCAATGGCTGACAGGCATAATGAGGTATGTGTATTACACATCCACGTGGCATTCACTGCTGGTTTGGTCCTTTGACTTGCTTGAAATTTTCCTACGATTTCAGATTGTCAAAACCAAAGCGTAGTAAACGCCTTCAATATGTCTGTCCTTATTTTTGATTTCTTCTTGGGAATAGAATCAGCTTAAGGACGATGCAAAATAAGTGAAAAAAGGCTGAGTAAACAAATTTATTCAATCAAAATCATTTGGTAAGGTTTAAAATGTAATGCTAAGGCAATTTAATTGCTGTGGCAATATGTTTTCGTTGCTGTGGTAATATGATTAAATTACTGTAGTAATTTGTTTAAAACACTGTGGTAATGAAGTGAAAATGGTGCGGATGGGAATATACAAAAAATCAGTGCGCTGAAATTTTAATTTCACCGCACTGATTCTGACATTGCAGCACACTGAAAATACTTTTCCACTGCGCTGACTTTTTTATGTGTTCAGACTGTCTTTTTCTGTTGTTTTAACGGGTAGTTTTCCGTTTCATTTCTTTTCTACCTTCACGTTCTTGACTGTGAATCCGTCAACATATTCCTGATGGAAGTCGGGCTTCTTGGCACGGATGTTAAGATTCTCGAATGTGAAGTTTGTAAGTATGTACTGGTCTGTCTTTGGCTCAACGTTGAAGAACACGTCGCAGTCGAGGTCGATGTTGCGCATGACGATATTGTCTGAGTATGACATTGGGGTGTCCTTGCGGCCCTTGAGGTCGTAGAACTGTGTCCATGGACGGATGAGGAGGAAGTTCTTCACGTTTCCTGTGATTTCTTCTACTGTGATGTACTCATAGCGCTGAGGCGTGTCGGGACGCATCTTGAGCCAGAGCAGGTTGTTGGCATCATTCACATTGATGCGGCGAAGTACGATGTTGTGGTCGTAGATGGATTCGCTTCCGCAAGTGAGGCATCCATGGCAGAATCCGTATGTGCAGTCTTCAATGATGATGTTCTCATTGCCGCCGTTTCCTTCCGACTTTGTAGGGTCGTCTGCCCATGGTCCCTTGCCGCCCTTGAGTGCTATAGCGTCATCGTTGACAGACATATAGCAATGCTTGACAAGCACATTCTTGCATACGTCTATGTCGATAGCGTCTGTGCTTGGCGCTTTCACCGGTTTTTCAGGTGAGAAGATGTAGAGGCGCAGTAGCTTTACGTTCTCGCACTTGTAGATATGTGTTGTCCAGAATGGTGAGTTCTGAAGATGGACGTTCTCTATCTGTACGTTCTTACAGTTGGAAATGAAGACGAGGCGAGGGCGCTGTTCGTCCTTGTTTGTGCACTTAGGGTTCCACTTGCGGCGTTCCCAGAAATGTTTCCAGTAGCGCAGTCCGTTGCCGTCGATTGTTCCTTCGCCTGAGATTGTGAATCCGTCAAGTCCGTCGGCATTGATGAGGGCAGGGTAGTAGATGCAGCTTTCGCCCTCGATGCGCGTCTTCATGAGAGGGAAGTCGCTGCAGTCGTCACTTCCCATCAGTGTGCCTCCGGCAAGAAGATGAAGGTGTACGCCCTGCTTGAAGAAGAGTGCTCCGGAAAGGTATGTGCCCTGAGGAACAACGATGACTCCACCGCCATCTGACGCTACTTTGTCGATGAGCGCCTGAATCTCCTTTGTATATATACGGCCGTCGTTCAGAATGCCGTAATCTGTTATTTTATATTGTTTCCCAAGATTCTCAATCTTAACACTGTCTATCTGGCGGAACCATTCTGGTATTGGTGTTCCATCCGGGAAAAGGTCTGCCTTCTGTTTTTTCTTTGCTGATACAGTCAATGCTGTCAGCAGAATTAACGACATGAATAATAGTTTTTTCATGATGAATTTAGTTTTAAGTCTGATTTGAGTTTTTAAGTTCTTAAGTTTTTTAGTCTGATTTTAGTTCTTAAGTTTCAGTTGTCGCAAGCGGAACTCCTATTACGTTCCGCCGTCTGAACTCCCGTATTAAAAAGGTTATGAGGTTATAAGGTAGGCTGTTATAATTCATAATTAAAAACTTAACTCTTTAACTTCTTAACTCCTTAACTTCTGTTTAAAAGGTCATAAGTTGACACTACGTGAACTCCTTTGTGTCGATAAACCGACAGTCGTCGCAAGCATTGCTTCTATTACGCAATGCCATAATTCTTAATTCATAATTACAGATTATCCTCCTCCCTTCTTCCCTCCAAAAAAAACGCCCTTGTCTTTTAGGACAAGAGCGTTTTCTGAGGTTATTTGTTCTTCTTTTTATTTAACGTCCCATACTGGCTTTGTGAAGTACCAGTTGGTCTGGTCTAAGAGTTTGTTGTAAATGTCTTCGTTGCGTGAGCCAAGAATTACATTCTTGTCATCCTTTGCAGTTCTGACATCTCTGCTTGCAACCTTGTTTGCAAGCCACTCTGTACCGTTGAATCCTGCATTGTTCTTGTGGTTAGCAAAGCGAACAAGGTCTGTGAAACGGTATCCTTCGAACTGTGCTTCAAGTGCAAGCTCATCTACGATGATGTTTTCAACTGCGTTGACAATTGCTCCGTGATCAGCTGTTTCCACATCAACACCTTGCGCATTGAGGAGTACATCGTAAGCGAATGAGATTGTGTCGTTCTTTCCTGTGAGGTTTGTACGTATTCCTTGACCAGCTGCATCGTTCTGTGTCCATTTGCCAAAGCCGCAACCGCGTGCGTGGATTCCGTAGTTACCATTCCAAACGTCGTCTGTGAAGTCGAGGAAGAAACTCTTTAATTCAAGGCTGTCAACATAGTACATTGCGCCGGCACTGTTGTAAATCATTTCACGAACGTATGTTGTGTCTCTTATTACATGGCCTTCTTCGTCTAATACAGGCTCATCATTTTCATCAACTCGAACGTTAACGTATCTAACTAAATCTAATGTAGGCATATTAGCGCGGCTGAGACCATCCTTGAGGATTGCAAATGCGTGCTGTGGGAAACCTGCACGGTTGATTGCTTCTGCAAGGCGGAGCCATACAACTGTAGTACGATAGATTGGCACTGTGTAGTAGAATGTGCTTCCATTTGCCGCCTTAGCGCAGAGCTTGTAAGCTTCACCTTCGTATGTTACGTCCTCTGTAGATAGCTTGATACGTGTGTCGCCACATGTGTAGTCTTCACGGCGTTCTGTTTCTGTGTTGTAATTGATGTAAGTCTGCTCTTCGCTAAGACCTGTGTAAGAAACAGATGGGGTATATTGGCGCTTGTATGTGCGCTTAACTGAGATGGCACCTGATGAAGATGCTTCTTCTGAACCGTCTTCACCTTCTATAACTTCAGAACTCTGGCTTGATGTTGGCTCGTATCCGAAAATGTCAGCTATGCGTGTGAGCATTGTACCGAATCC